>CADBMH010000110.1 GCA_902795705.1 uncultured Lachnospiraceae bacterium
ACATCCTCCACATGAATACTGGTCAAATCCTCTTTCGACGGATTTTCGAGCATCACCAGACGATTTGCCTGATTCATAACAATCTTTTCAAAAAGATTACGGATTCCCCTGGCATTACCAAAGGCTTCCCACTCCTCCTCGGTTTTTCCGTCCAGCATCGTAAGGACTGCTGCTTTTGCTTCCTCATCAATCTCAAGGCCCGCGTCAGAAATCATGGAACACATGATTTCCACCAGCTCCTCCTTTGAATAGTCCGGAAAATTAATAAATTTATTAAATCTGGAGATTAAACCGGTGTTACTCTTCAGGAATTTTTTCATCTCCTCGGTATAACCTGCTACAATAACCACCAGATTATCTCTGTGATCCTCCATTAATTTCACCAGAGTATCTACCGCCTCTGTACCAAAATCATTCGGCACATCCGGATTCGCCAGAGAATATGCTTCATCAATAAATAAAATTCCGCCGATTGCCTGATCCACGATCTCATGTACTTTGATCGCCGTCTGTCCGACATATCCGGCTACTAAACCGGAACGATCTGTTTCCACGAGATTGCCTTCCGTCAGAATCCCCAGCTCCTTATATATTTTAGCTACCAGCCTCGCCACTGTTGTTTTACCTGTTCCGGGGCTGCCGGTAAATACCATATGGTAAGACATCTCTACCGAAGGCATATTCATCTGGTCGCGGAGCTTTCTGATTTTGATCAAATTGATGAGTGACCGGATTTCCTCTTTCACACTGGAAAGTCCGATAAGACCATTAAGCTCATCAACTAAGGCCTGGATACGTGCTTCCTCCTCCGCCTTGATCTGTGCTTCAATCGCTTCGCGTTCCTCAATCCGCTTTTTCACTTCGAGAAACATTTCCTTCGCCTGTTCCTCTTCTTCCTTCCTCTTGCGCTCACGCTCCTGCTCGCGAATTCGCCTGTTTTCTTCCCTCTGCTTTTCCCGCTCTGCCCTGTGCCTTTTCTGCTCCTCTAAGACCATGCGGTGCTTTTCCCGCATTCTTTTCAGGGCTTCCTCATCTGGCACCTTTGGCGCAATGAGCATCGCATTGCCGGAGGCATCCACCTCCGCAGGCTGTTCCGGCTCAATCCACTCTATGTTCAACGCATATTTGGGTGCACTCGTATCCTTTGGAATGCTCGTCCCTCTTTTTTTCTGTTCTGCCTCATATTCCTTTTGTCTGACGATTTCCTCCTTGATCTGGTCAATATCACACAGGATCTTCTCATTCCCAAGCTTATGTGCCAGATAATACACATGCTCCTTGTCTGTCTTGCCGGAAATATAATAACTGACTTTATCATAATATTCCTGAAGAAAATCATTAATCTTTTCACTATTCACAGAAGTATTTAAATATGCCATGCAAAGCAGAAGATTCAGCATAGCATCTATAAAATACTGTGTCATGTCATCCTGCTTTTCCTTATCATAAAGACTGCTTAACTGGATCAGAACCGGCGGCATCTTATAAACTCTGTCTACATCATTCACAAAGCTCTCATCAATCTCCAATCCGCCTGAAATTCCCAAAGGGTTCGTACAAGTCACAGTCTGAATAAACGAAACCTGACTTTCTATGATCTCGTCAAATTCCATTGCGAGTTCCATGAGCACGGTCTGCACGTACAGATCAAGCACTTCTGAGCTTTTCTGCTTCATTACCTTCTCTGCCTGCTCCCAGAAACCGGTGATTTCCAGTGTCTGACAGTGCAGAGCCAGCTTATCATAGCAAGTCTTTCCAATCTGGAACAATTCGTCTCTGGAATAATCTGTCTTTGCCATGCAGCACGCTCCTTTCTCTTTATTTCTGTATGTTTCACAGCGTTTTCCGTCGCTTGCTGTCAGAATTGAAAATTAATTTCCAACTGACACATCAGACTTATTGTATTATAATCTTTTTTAAAAATCAACCTGTCATTTTTCTCCGAATGGATCAAAAAACAGAAAAATCCGCACCAATGTTGACAAAATCAGTGCAGATTTTTTTTATAGAAAAACTTCTCCGGTATATCCTTCCAATTTTTCCCTTAAAGCAGCATATTTTTTACATAATATAAGTACATCATTTTTTGAAAATTCCTTTGCAGCTTCGCTTGCAGCCTGCAATATATCTGCATCCTGATAGATATCTGCCATTTTAAAAAACAGCTCCCCGCTCTGCCTGATCCCAAAGATATCTCCCGGGCCACGCAGCTTTAAATCCTCTTCGGCAATGTAGAAGCCGTCATTGGAGTTTTCCATGATCTCAAGCCTCTCCATGGTTTCCTTTGATGAATTTCCTGCCATAAAAATACAATACGACTGTGCTTCTCCCCGTCCTACCCGGCCGCGAAGCTGGTGAAGCTGTGCCAGTCCAAAGCGTTCTGCGTTTTCAATCATCATCACGGTGGCATTTGGTACATTGATCCCCACTTCTATCACTGTAGTCGATACTAAAACATCAATTTCCCCTCTTGTAAAGTGCTCCATGATCTCATTCTTTTTCGCCGGTTTCATCCTTCCATGCAGACATTCTACACGAATAGACGGCGGATACAGCTCCTTCATGGATGCCGTGTAGTCAATCACATTTTCTGCCTCGACATTCTCGCTGTCCTCTACCATAGGACAGATAATATATGCCTGGTGCCCCTCCCTCACCTGTCCGGCAATCGACTGGTATGCCTGAGGCCGTTCATTCGTACCGACTGCATAATTTTTGATCGGCAGGCGGTTTTTCGGAAGTCCCTGTATCACAGAAACGTCCAGATCCCCATAAAAAATCATTGCTAAGGTCCTGGGAATCGGCGTTGCACTCATTACCAGCACATGAGGAAAGCTCCCCTTCTTTGTAAACCGTTCTCTTTGATTGACGCCAAAACGGTGCTGCTCATCGGTGACGATCAGCGCAAGGTCTTTAAAATCAACTCCCTCCTGGATCAGGGTATGTGTCCCCACTACGATATCTGCTGTTCCATTATGGATTTCTTCTTTTACCTTTTTCTTTTCTGCTGCCCGCATGGATCCACATAGCAGGACAACCCGGATATCAAAGGCCTTTAGTCTTTCTTTAAATTCCTCATAATGCTGTCCTGCAAGCACCTCGGTAGGCACCATGATCGCACCCTGATGTCCGTTTTCTACGGCACATAAAAGCGCTAAAAGAGCCACGATCGTCTTCCCCGAACCAACATCTCCCTGAATCAGCCGATTCATCACGTAGCCCGATGTCAGATCTGCCCTGATATCCTCCCATGCACTTCTCTGTCCATCCGTCAGCTCAAAGGGCAATGTGCCTATTAAGGTATTCGGCATATCCTGATTCTCCAAAAGATATTCGGACGGCTGCATGTGTTTATTTTCCTTAAGCTGCTGTAAAGCTAAGGAAAACAAGAAAAACTCATCAAAGACAATTCTTTTTCTAGCCTCGTAGAATGAGTCTGTGTTATCCGGAAAATGAATCTGCTGCAATGCCTTTTTTAATAGAAGAAGTCCGTACTGCTTTCTCAAGGTTAATGGCAGATAATCCTCAGGAAACTCATAGACCTTTAATACCTCTTTTACCGCCTTTGTCACAGTCGTATTACTCAGTCCTGTCGTCAAAGGGTAGATCGGCAGCATCCGGCCAAGATTCTTTAAATATTCTTCTTTTGTCAAAATCTTCGGCTGTGTAATCTGAAAAATTCCATTTTTAACCGTAACCTTGCCGCGTAAGATATAATATTTTCCAAGCTTTAACAGCTTCATCAAATACGGCATATTAAACCATCTGAGACGGATACTCCCTGTCGCATCCTTCAGACTTGCAGTAATGATCGTCAGATTTCTCACCCGGCTCATGGCCGGTCTTGTCTCCAATCTCCCCTCTAAAACAACCATTTCCCCCTCTTTGACACTTCTCACCGGTACGATTTGTGTATACTGATCATAACTACGCGGGTAGAAAGAAAGCAATTCTCCCACTGTAGTCACCTGTAATTTACGAAAGTAACCCTCCGTTTTTTCTCCAATTCCTTTAATATTTCTAATACTCTCTGTCTCTTGCATTTTTTCTCCAAAAGATGCAGTGCAGAGAGATAACCTGCTCTGCACTGCATATCCTTTCATTTATTACCTGATTGCTTTATTGATTCCTATTCTACAGATATAAAATACGAATAGATCGGCTGACCGCCATACTGAACCTCGACCTCAATCTCATCATGCTCTTCAAGCAGCATATCTGCTAACTTCTCTGCATCCTCCTCCGAAACATCCTCTCCATAATAAAGACTGACTAATTCTGAATCATCATCTAAAAGATTTTCAACCAGAACTTTCGCTGCATCAAATGCCGTACCGCAGACAGAGACAATCTCATGATCGGAAAGCCCCATATAATCTCCTTTTTTAATCTCCTTCCCATCCATCGTGGTATCACGAACCGCATAAGTCACCTGGCCTGCCTTAATTCCCTCCATTCCTTCGGTCATACGCGCAAGGTTCTTCTCCGCATCCTGTCCGTCTGAAAAGCTTATCATCGCCGCGATTCCCTGAGGAATATTCTTTGACGGCACGACCAGAACCTTTTTATCCTCCGTCAAAGCCTTTGCCTGATTTGCTGCCAGGATGATATTGCCATTATTCGGAAGAATATAAACACAATCTGCAGAAACCTTTTTAATCGCATCTAAGATGTCCTCGGTGCTCGGGTTCATCGTCTGCCCGCCTTCTATCACCTGATCGATGCCCAGATCACAAAAGATTTCCGAAAGTCCCTTTCCTGCAGATACCGCGATAAAACCAACCGGCTTCCTTCCTGTTTTCCCTGCCTGTACTTCCTGTTCCCTCTTTTCGCTCGCCGGCGCTTTTTCTTTCAAAGGCACCTGTTCTCCCCTTGCTAACTTTTCTGCATCCTTGATGACCTTTTCATGATGTTCCTCGCGCATATTGTCAATTTTCATACTGGTAAGCGCTCCATAAGTAAGCGCCTTTTGAATCGCAAGTCCCGGATCATTCGTATGGACATGTACCTTCACAATATCATCGTCAGAAACAACCACCACGCAGTCACCAATCTTTTGCAGATATTCCTTTAACTGCTCCTCCACGACATCTTCGTTTCTCTCTAGCATAATGATAAATTCCGTACAATAGCCAAATTTGATATCTGCCTCTCCTGCCGTACTTGCCCGCACCACGGAGGTAACATTTCCGACCTTAATAGAAAAATCTGCCGTCCTGCCGTTTAAGGCATCTAACGCTCCGCGGATAAAGGTCATCAGACCCTCACCGCCGGAATCCACAACGCCCGCTTCCTTCAGCACCGGAAGCAGCTCCGGTGTCTTTAGGAGCGTTTCCTCCATACATGCGGCTACAATGTCACAAAATTCCAAAATATCATATCCCGCATCCTCGATCAAAAGCTCCTTTGCCTTATCGGCTCCCGCCTTTGCCACAGTCAGAATGGTGCCTTCCTTTGGCTTCATTACAGCCTTATATGCCGTTTCTGAAGCATGACAGATTGCATTACCTAGAATCTGCAGATCGATTTCATCATTCCCCTTTACCGATTTTACAAAACCGCGAAAAATCTGTGACAGGATAACCCCGGAATTTCCCCTGGCACCTCGTAAGGAACCGCTTGAAATTGCTTTTCCCAGTGCCTCCATCGTTGGCTTTTCTAACAAGCTGACCTCTTTTGCTGCCGCCATGATCGTCATCGTCATATTGGTTCCGGTATCTCCATCCGGGACCGGAAATACATTCAGTTCGTTAATGTATTCCTTTTTTGCCTCTAATGCCTTTGCACCTGCTAAAAACATCTTCTGAATCATACCTGCATCAATTCTATTCATCGCCTATTTATTCCTCCTCATTATGGGATTTCATTCATCCTCATCTACAATCCGAACACCTTCCACGATCACATTGATTGACTCTACCTCTAAACCTGTATATTCCTCCACCTTATAACGCACATTCTCCAGAACATTTTGCGCAACGGCACGAATACTTACTCCATAAGCTACAATTACATGCAGCTCTATCTTTACACGGTTTTCATTGACGACCAGATTTACCCCTCTGCTGGCACTCTCACGCTTCAAAAGCTTTGCCACCCCATCCTTCATATTCACAGAAGCCATGCCTACGATTCCGATACAGTCTGTCGTTGCAATACCGGCATATTTCGCAAGCACATCACGGTCGATCACCACATCTCCCATATCTGTATTCATTTTGCCTTTCATACTGTTTCCTCCTCTCCTAAAAAACGATTCCTTATGAATAATTTTTAACATTCTTTTTTCTATTTCTTCATATAATGTAATAACTAAATTTTCACCCTGACTTTTCATCACCGGAAAACAAATCCCCGGAGACTGCCGTTTTTCAAATGAATCTTTGCATAGTATAACATAACAAAACATGCAACGCAAATCACCTCGTGTTTTGGCGCCGAAAACCTCCGGACAAAGTACAGGGACTCAGGACGAACAAGTCATGAAAAGAATGTTTGGATTTATTTTATTCTGGATTGCGATCGGCATGAGCATCATGCTGTTTTTAGACAATAACTTTTTAGCTGTTATGATCATTCTATGCTGCCTGATCTTAGGCTATAACTTATTTTGTTAGTGCACATCGGCATGGAATGCTTTTTTATTTAATCTGCGGATAATAAAAAAGGAACCTGTCCGGTTCCTTTCTGAATATTCCATAGAAAACGAGCTTAACTGCTCCCGCGCTTACGCACGCTCTACTGCACCGGAACGTAAACATCCTGTGCATACCGGCATTTTCTTAGTCCCACCGTTTACCTTTACTCTTACGGATTTGATATTCGGCTTCCACATTTTATTGGATCTTCTATGTGAATGGCTCACATTATTTCCAAAGTGAACGCTCTTTCCGCATACTGCACATTTTGCCATCGTAAGCACCTCCTTCATTTTCTCTTACTGCTCTGATTTATCTGAATTTATAATCAGTTTCATTCGCACAACAAGAATATTCTACCAAAATCTCAAAGAAAATGCAAGAGGAAATTTTATTTTAATCTTCGGCTTTTTCTACGGTATCTTCTACCGCAGTTTCGTCCTTTTTGCCCGAAGCAAATTTATTCACAAAATCCGGAACCATATCAAGTACCTTCGTAAGTCCATCCTGGTTCTTTACATTGACAAGCTTCGTCTCTCCGTCTCTGATTACCAGGATTGCACTCGGCTGCAGCTTTCCGCCCAGACCACCGGCACCGTTATCCTTCTTTCCCTGCTCGGAAAAAGCACCTGCTGCCACACCGAAGCTCACATCCACAAGCGGCAGAATGATCGTGCCATCATCAAACTTCACGGCATCGCCCACTACCGTCTTTCCGGTAATAAACCCTTCCATTCCTTTGAATAGCGACTCCACAGTTCCTTTAAAATTATTTTCTGACATTATAACGCCTCCTTTAATTCCTTTGCTTCATTCATAAAACGGTTCCA
>CADBMH010000111.1 GCA_902795705.1 uncultured Lachnospiraceae bacterium
CCTCCTATCATTGTCTTCACTTTGACAAGTAGCCACTTCATTATATACTACTTGAAGTTAAAAAGCAATTCTAACAAGGCAGAAATTAGCATATTTTCATGCGCTTTCTTCATATAATAAATAAAAATCAAATTAAATCGAGGTTAAAATGCATCAAAAAAAAATTAAAACCTTATTTTTCTTATTATTAACATTCAATTTGTGCCTTTGTTTTCTGAATGGATGCGAAAAAAACAAGCTACCTGCCAAAACCGGTGAAATTGAATATACAATTGTTACCGGAAGCGATATTCCGAAAGAATTGAAACAACTGATCAAAGAACGAAAAGAAAATCCTTTCGAATTAACTTTTTCCGATAATGCATACCTTTATCTGATCAAAGGCTACGGAAAGCAAAAAAGCGGCGGCTACAGTATTAAAATCAATCAACTGTATGAAGCAAAGGACACCCTGGTATTTGACACGGATCTGATCGGACCAAAGGTAAAGGAGAAAGTATCGGAAACTCCTTCTTACCCCTACATCGTACTAAAGGCAAAATTCCGGGAGCTTCCCGTTACTTTCTACTAATTTAATCCCTTTTTCATGCTTCATGAAGCCAAGTCGAAATACATACCGGGCAAGCTCTAACAAATCCTCATCTTTACAGCTTTCCTTTTGATAAGAAGCAATCGGCTTTCCGTTCAGCCTGGTGCCATTTAAGGAGGACAGATCCATAACAAAATACTGTCCCCTTTCAAAAGAAATTTGGACATGCCTTTTGCTGATCGTTCTATCCGGAATGCATAAATCATTTTCTTCGCTTCTCCCAATCGTCCAGATTCTTTCCTTCCCCTCCTGCTCCTGTCCATGTCCTTCTCCCTCTTCCCCATTTTCAAAAAATCTGTCTGACAAAGCTTTCACTTGTTCTACACAAAAAAACTTCGAACTTAACAGGTCATACATTTCATAAGCAAATTCCACAGCTTTTTTATCGGAATAACAGACTTTTTTCAATAAAAACTCACCTAATTTTTTCCGTCCTCCGGCGCAATCTTCAGAACCTCCCGGCAAATAACATAAAGCAGCTTTTTTCTCATGAATATGAAAAAAAATATAATCAGGATCATATAAAAAAGCCTGTTCATCCAAAAGATATTCCCTTCCGCGTTCCCATACGGCAAGCAGTTCCTTCCATATAAAACAAAACTCCCGGAAATTCATCTCCCTTTCTCCGTAGATCATCTCCAAAGATTGATACGAAACCACCTGGTAACAAAAGCAGACCATATCATTGAGATAATAGTATTCAAACGGCAAAATTCCTTCAATCCGGTTATGCTCCAGCATATTCCACGCAAGCTCAGCCTTTTCAGCCTTTTCTACAGCTATCAGTCCCTTTACACATTCTTCCCCCGCATCATATTTAATCTGCTCCATTTCTATCCTCCGTTTTTTTTCGCAGGTACCGTTTTATCTGCTCCGGTCTGGAAAGCGAATACTCCTCTTTTATGGAAATCTGCTGCTTTCCCTGCATAAACATTTTTATAACAGGTATTTTGACTTCTGTCCGATATACAAGCTTACCTGATATCTTACTCTTTTTCTTTTTTATCTCTATCCGGGACGGCTTCATAAGCCATAGCCCTCGCGATAAATAGTCCCGGTAATCTTCTTTTTCTATCTTTTTCTCCTCTGCTATTTCGCAAAAAAGAGCCGACATATTTCCTCGTAAAATAACTTCATCATGTAAATAAAACATCACATACATAATCGTAAAGATGATCCCTAATAAAATTGGAAGTACAAATACCGCTTCAACTGTATATCCCGCCGGAAGCTCCGGCACAGATATCTTCTCTTTTTCCTTCATAAACATCCCCCACTTCTTTTTGCACATACATTCATTACAGATAGATATCCCCCAGGAAAACAGCGGCTGCACTTAAAAAAACAAACGGCAGAAACGGCATAACATGACATCCTTCTCTCTTTTTCCATATGATGAAAAATATTCCATACAAAAAAGCAAGGAAAAACGAGCAGTACAGCAGATAAATATTTTTCACAAATCCGAAGCAGGCTCCTGTCATCCCAAGCACCAATGCATCCCCGCTTCCAATCTGGTCATGTGTCCACTTACTGACAAGTAAAAAAAATACACAAAAGAACAACGCAGGAATCAGAAAGCAAATTACTTTCTTTTCACAAAGATAATGCACACATAAAATAACTGTTGTTCCGATAATCGGGACAGGCAATAAAATCTTTCTTTTTCGAATATCAACTATGGCAAGATATAACAGCACCGGAAATAATATCATCTCTGCAGTCATAAATCCACCTTACCCCTTTCCTTTTCCACATTTACTGCATAGTGGAAGTTTTCCGATTTTCGAGCGCTCTACCTTTCGGATGTTTCTTTTCAAGCCCGGACACCCAAGACTATTGTGCCAGGAATCCCCGTACGGTGTGATATATACGATATTTTCCATCAAAATCCCCTGCCTTGCGCAACTCTTACATGGATAATATTTCCCACCGGAACGATTTCTCCTTTTCATTGCCTGAGCATAAGTCACCTCTACAATCTCCGGATTTAAAAAAACACAACTCTTACTCAAATGACAGACCGTTCCATGCTCTGCCAGATAGACATATTCCGCCGAAGCTTCTGTTTCCGGGATCATGCTTTTTCCCTCATAATCGCTCACACAGAACTGCTGATATAAGCGAACCGAAAACAAGTTCCCCGGCAAAACCGGAAGTTCTTTCCTCTCCTTGATATAACAAATATTTTTCTTGTCATCCCACTGTAAGAATATCCCTTTTTTGATCCCCTGAAATGTAGAAATCTTTGTGTGACAGCATTCGTATTCCCTGACTGCCTGATCCAACAGAAGTTCCGTATCCTCGTATCCGGATAAAAAACGAAACAGCATCAGAATCCCGAAGAGCACCAGAAAGAAAAAAGTTCCGCAAAAGGAAGCTTCTACCGTAAGAACGGCTTTTCCTAAAAGCAAACAAGGATATTCTCTATTTTGCATGTTATATATGTTGTGTGTGGGAGGCTCTCTATTCACAATAGAATTTGACAGGTTCATTTTCTTATCAAAATAGAGAATATCCCTATCAGCTCTTGTAGCCATAATCCACCTCCTGCTTTCGTATGCCATAGCCATTCTCTTTCTGAACTTTTATAAGCGGAAGGGAAGAAAAAAAGCCGTCAACCCGGTAAGAAATCCGGTATTTTGCTGCACAGATACCGTCATCTATGCAAAAGGATTCATTGAATCGCTTTCTTAAGTCATATTGGATCAAATCTGCTGTTCTTTCCCTGAGCAAAGCCTCCTTTTGAAACAGCAGAAAAAACTTCAGGTATTCCTGATAACAGATTCCTTTTCCTGACTGCGCCCCTTTTTTCGGATAAAGTCCTGCCTTCTGTTTGAATAATCCCTTTGTCGCAATACATATTTCCTCATAATGAATTTTAAAATTTGAGGCATCCTTCCCAACCGGAACCGTTCTTCCCTCTAAAAGTGCTGTTACATCAATGCACGCTTCCTCAAATGCCAAAATAAGAAGTATCGTATACTGAACCGCCTGTATGACAGGCATCAATCCGGTAAAACCTGCAAGAATCGTTGCCGTTTCCATACTCTTTGCCTGCAATTCCGGAGAGGAAAGCACATAGGTAAGGTTAGCAAAAAGACGCATGACTAAAATTCTCTTTGCAACAACAGACAGGTTTTCTTTCTCCTCCTGCTTTCCCGCAGCCAGATATTCCAAACCATATTCTGCTGTTTTCTTCTTATTATCTGTATAATCTGAAAATTGTTCACCGACATACAAAAGCAGTTTCGCCTTTTTTGCCGTATGCTTTTTATCCCCCTCTAAAGCACCAGTCGAATCGTCATTTTCCCGGATTAAACTTCCCAGATACCCTGCTGCCCCGGACTCCTCATCTTTTTTGGCATCGAAAATTCCATTCGCACTTCCCTCCTGTCGCTCAGGTATACCACTCCCCTCTGTGCCATTGACCTGACGAACCTCTATACTCTTATCAGACAATTTCTTTTCATCACACACCAGACTTAAGATGCCTGATCCGGTAAGCTTCGAAAAAGCTTTTAACGGATTACCTCCGGCTGCATCCTCTGAAAGCTTCTTCTTTTCCGTTTTTTCTCTCTCTCTTTTTGTCTGATTCTCTTTTTCATGCTCCGCATGTTCATCCTCCCTGCCTTTTTCCGCATACTCCGCTTCCCCCTTTCCTTCCTCTTTTTCCGGCTCATATTTTCCCGCTTCATACTCTCCGGCTATCTTAAGCTTGTCTACAGCGCTCCCGCTTTTTTCTGCCTGCACCTTTCCTGTCAGCTTGTCCGCCACTTCTTCTACTGCATGCTGTTTTAAGAACCCCTCGATCTGTTCATAGAAGATTTCTTCCTCCGTCAAATTACGACCGGATAACACCTGCGCTGTAAGTTCCCGGAACCGGTAAAGATCATACCAATTCCCTCCTTTTTCGTCCGGTACTGTCCGCAAATTTTCCTCCAGAGTTACGAAAAACCGATCACCAAGCTCTGTGATTCCGATGCCGTCATATCCACCATAAGCAAACAGACCATATTCTTCAAACAGCTCCTTATTAAAGTCTCCAAACACTGTCATTGCGGCAGAACGTGCAGCAACCTTCATATAACCATCCGAAGACAGGATTCTCGCTCTGTCAAACATTAATCCAATCATAGAAAAAAACAATAAAAACAAAACAGACAAAAATACCGTTACCGCTGCCCTTCCCTCGTAGTTCACCCTTTCCTCAGTATAGAAAATATTCCTCACACCCCTTTCATATATTTCCGAAACTTTGCAAAGCTGCATCCTGACCTGCATTTATCCCCATAACCCATATAGGGCAGAAGATTATTTTATCTTAATCTGTTCATTGACATCTCCTGCTCCGTCATTAATATTTTTGAATGCACTTTCCACAATAGAAGTAATCTGTGTGCGGAAAATAACAATTAACATGATCAAAATGACTAAAATTAAAATGATTTCCACAATTCCAATCCCTTCCTCTTCAACTAAAAATTCTTGAAATCTTCTCATATTCAAACCTCCATTTCATGCTACATACTTTGAAATGCAGCATATAAAATCAGTGCAAATACTATAAGTAACATCACGGCCATAGGCATCAAAAGCTTTGTTCCGGCTTTTTCTCCTATCGCCTTCGCATTCTCCTTTCTCGCATGAAAGGAGTCTGTCATTTCATATTCCAAAAGCTGCAGGAGATCTGAGGAACCCTTCTTCAAATTCTGTACGATCATGGTACAAAATTTCATATACGCCAGAAGCTCTGTCCGTTTGCCAAAAAGCTCATATGCTTGTGCCTCACTCATACCGTTTTCAATTTCGTTCATCGTAACGATCATTTCATCATATACAACATGCCTTTTTCTCCTTTTCTCCCGCTTCTCATATTCTGCAATAATTCTGTTCCAGGCTCCTTTGACATCTAACCCTGAGCCAATCAAAAGTACAAAATGTTCTACAAATTCCGGATAATCGATAGAAAGCTGTTCCTGTCGCTTTTGGAGCTTCGTCCGCAATCTGCTCTCCTCCAGGAGCGGACAAAGCAGCACAAGGATACAGGTTCCGATGAAAAACAGCTCAGGATACGAAATCACTTTTAACCTATATGTCATCACCTGTCCGTCAATTTGTTCCGGAAGCTTTATATAGGTCTTCTCACGGCTCTGCTCCTCATTCTTTTGGTATTCCTTCTGCCATTTCTCCCAAAACGTGAGTTTCGTTTTTATTTTTGGATAAATGGTCACTGCTTTCATCCAAATATCCTTGCTTTCTCCGCAGAAAAGATTTGCCTTTAAGTTCACCTGTTTTGGTTCTGTAAGCTCCTCATTAAGCAGTTCTCCCTGCTCTGTATATAGAGCATCTGACGAAACTTCCCACTGAATGGTAACAGAACCTGATTCTGCGCTCTTTAAAAAAACAAAAGATTTCTCAATATGGTCTGCGGTTTCATTCTCCCCTAAGAAACTCTTTTCAATTTTCTTTTTGGCTGCTGTAATCTTTTTTTTCTGTTCTTCCTTAGAAAGCATTCTTGCCGGAATTTCTAAAGCAATCTCTTTCGTATCTGTCCCGGAATCCGCTTTCATCTCTAACTTCTTTGCAGCTTCTCCAACCCCGGCACGCTCAACCAGATACCCTCCCGGAAAAGTATCCGTCTGATGGATAAAGGAAGATAGCGAAGCTAAAAGCAGACCACTCATGCTTACTAAAAGAATTTTTTTCAACAGATTTCCATAATATAACATACAGATTTCATCTGCACTTTTCCCTATATAGATTTTTTTCAGCTTTTCTATGCGTTCTCTTTTCCCCGGTAGGATTTTTTTCTTTTTCAGAAAAATAAACAAAAGCAAAATTCCTTCTTTCAAAAACAGTAGATTTTTCACTTTATAGTCAGACATTTTCTTCCGATAGCAAAGATGCAGCCATGCAAAAATTGCCATCAGGAAAAGAAAAAGCAAAAAACAGATTTCTCCGATCAAGTCAACCCCTCCATCTCTTTTATACCCGGATCTCACTGAGCTTTCCGCTCCACAGATAAGCCGCAATGTACCCCAGCATTAATATCGTCGATACCATTCTCCCGCTTCCCTGATAGAGGCAGTCCAAAAACCCCGGTGAACAGATCCAAAAATAGAGGATCATGAAAAGCGGAATCATATTCATAATCTTTCCTTCCATCTTTTTTCCTGCGATCATTGTCTGGATTTCTCTTTGTACTTCGATTTTCTGTCCGATTTTTTCTGCAGTGGAATGTGTGATTGCGATCAGATTTCCGCCTGTCCGTTTCGCTGTCTGAAATACCTGGGCAAAATGAAGAATATCCTCCGTATCAAATCGTCCGGCAAATTCGTACAATACCGTCTCAACCGGTATATTTAACGCAAGTTCCTTCTCTATCTGTCCAAACTCCCGGACAAGAACAGCATCCGGACCATATAAAAGAATCAGATCCTTTTTCGCCTGATGAAATGAATTTTCAATAGAATATCCCGCGCTCAGCGCAGTAGAAATTCCCTGTAATCCTTCTTTAAACTGATAAGTAACTTCCCGCTTTTCCTCTTCCCATACCCTTTTCTTTTCCGTGAAGCAGTGAAGCACTCCTATTAAAAAACCGAATATCATAAATATAATCCAGTTTTTATAAAACAGCAGCCCCAAAATCCCTCCTTTAGAAAAGCCTTTTAAAAAACCTTTTACATATAGATTACGCTTTGCTTTTTCTTTCACTCTTCCTCCTGTTCTGCATATTCACTTACCGCAAAATAACCGGCGGCTGCCAGCTTTTCTTTATGGAACAGAGAATGCTTTGTCCTTTCCAATTTACCGACAATCTTCTCCTCCTCTGTCATCCCGGTCTCCCGGAACCGGAATAGAGGAATCAGTTCTACTTCTCCGTCTTTTATCCCGATTACCTCATCGATTTCCAATACCTTTCTGCTTTTGTCCCGAAGTCTGCCAATCTGAATGACAATATCAAGTGCAGAAGCAATCTGATTTCTTACGGCTGCCAGTGGAATCTCTATTCCTGTTAAAACCAGAGTTTCCAACCTGCATAACATATCTTTAGGACTATTTGCATGACCTGTACATAAACTGCCATCATGTCCTGTCCCCATTGCACTCAGCATATCATAAGCCACAGAATCTCTGACCTCCCCTAAGATGATCCGGTCA
>CADBMH010000112.1 GCA_902795705.1 uncultured Lachnospiraceae bacterium
ATATTTTCGGTCACATTTAAGACCGGGATCAGATTATAGAACTGATAGATCAGTCCCACCTGCCTGCGGCGAAAGATTGCAAGCTGTTCCTCATTCTTCTCAAACACATCCTCTCCGTCCATAAACACCTTACCGGATGTCGGCACATCTACTCCGCCTAAGATATGCAGAAGTGTGGATTTTCCCGAACCGGAAGGCCCGATGATCGCGATGAACTGTCCCTTTTCCACAGAAAAAGAAACATCATCAAGTGCTGTCACCGCATTTTCCCCCTTGCCATAGATTTTGGTCAAATGTTCTACTCTTAAAATGTCCATATGCTCCTCCTAAGTTTCATTTTCTGTAAAAAACTATACCAAAATCAAATGACAGTCAGGTGACTGGAAAGTGACAGTTTTGTCACTTTCTATACAAAAAGAAATTCCTTTTTCCTACACCACATTCTTATAAAAACGCACCGTAAACTGTGCGCCGCCCTCCGGGTGATTTTCCGCCCGTATCGTACCGTTCTGGCTTACAATGATCTGCCTTGCCAGTGAAAGACCGATGCCCGCACCGGTTCCGGCAGAATTTTTCCCTCGGTAGAACCGTTCAAACAGATGCGGCAGGTCTTCCCTGTCAATCCCCACGCCGGTATCCCGGATCACGATTTCCGTATACAGCGCATTCTCCGAACCTTCCAGTTCTATCCGTCCCTCCTTCTCCATATGCTCCATACAATTCTTTAAAATATTGGTCACTGCCTCCTTCGACCATTCAAAATCTCCGGTAAAGGATACCTTTTCTCCAAGCTTCCTTTCCACCTGTATCCCTCTTAATTCCATCGGAATTTCCAATGGTGCCAGAGCCTCTGCAAACAGACGCGCCACGGAGATTTCCGCCTTTTCAAACTCTACCGCCCCTGCATCAAGCCGCGACATTTTAAGCAGCGCATACACCAGCCATTCAATTCTCTCTAAAAGTGTCACTGCCTCCCTGACAAGCCTCCTTCGTTCTCCTACCGGAAGCTCCTCCGTAAACAGCTCTTCTAAAACAAGATGCGTGGCAGTAAGAGGTGTTTTCATCTGATGCGAAATATCTGCGAGGGAATCTGCTAAAAATTTCTTATCATGCTCCAGTTTTTCCGACTGTTCCTTTAACCGGTTCAAAAGCTTGTTAAGTTCACTTGAAAGAATCGCAAGCTCCCCCTCCTCAGAATTTTTGAAAAGCTCTCCCGCTCCCCGGTGCAGGATCAAATCCAGCTCCTCCGAAAGCCTTTCAATGCTCTGATAACGCTTCGCCGTTATCAGAAGATGTAAACCGCCAAACAGCAGCGTCCCAAAGACTGCCGCAAAAATCCCGGCACCGCCACAGATAAAAAACAAACAGACCGAAAATAAAATTTCCGCCAAAAGAAACAAAAGAGCACTTGTTTTGATCTCCGGATTTCTGAAAAGTTTCATCAACCGCACCTGTATCCCCTCCCGCGTACCGTCTGTATGATCAAAGGCTTCACCGGATCATCCTCCACCTTTTCTCTGAGTCTTTTAATATAGACGGTCAATGTATTATCCTCTACAAACTCCCCCGCTGCATCCCAAATCTCCTCTAGCAGCCGTTCTCTGCTCAAAACCACCCCCTGGTTTCCAAGAAAAATGAGCAGCAGCCGGTATTCCAGTGCCGATAACTGCAGTTCCTCCTCGTCCTTATAAACGATACCGGAAAGGGTATCCACACGGATATTCCGGTAAACTAAGACCGATTGTACCTTTCCGCTTCTCCTGAGTACATTTTTAATCCGCGACAATAACTCTCTCGGGCGAAACGGCTTTCCGATATAATCATCTGCCCCCATCTCCAGTCCTGTCACGGTACTGTATTCGTCTCCGGAAGCCGTCAGGAAAATCACGGGAATCTCTGTGGTTTCCTTGACTGCCGCACAGACCGCAAATCCATTTCCTTCGGCAAGTGAAACATCCAAAAGTAAAAGATCTGTCTCCGCCTCATGCTCATCAAGATAGGAAAGCGCCTCCTTCTGTCCCGTTTTTGATACGACATGGTAGCCCTCTTTCTTTAAAAATTCAGATAAATATTTGATGATTTCATCATCATCCTCTACCAGTAAAATGTTTGCCATACTGCCCTCATCCCTCCTTAAATCAGCTAAAAACAGATGAATCGTCTCTAAATATTTCGGTAAAACAGAAAGGACTGCCGGTCTATAAAACGGCAGTCCGCTAACACTCACTCTGTCACCTGATGGATTTCCGTGCTGTCCTACATGAGCACACTGCACAGAAAGTCAATCGCTCTGGTGTACATTTTGATTCTGCACCGGTACTTTTTATACTCTCTTCAAATACTCACCGGTACGGGTATCAATCATAATCTTATCGCCGATTTCCACAAACAGCGGTACATTAACCTTTGCTCCGGTCTCTACGACTGCCGGCTTATTCGCTCCGGTCGCCGTATCTCCTTTGAAGCCCGGCTCTGTTTCCGTTACTTCCAAGGTCACATTGATCTCCGGTTCGATTGCAAATACCTCTCCATTGTGAGAAAGCATCTTAACCATATCATTTTCCTTCACAAATTTCATCGCGTCACCAACCTGATCGGCATTCATGTCAATCTGGTCATAGGTTTCCGTATTCATGAAATGATACATGTCATCACTGTATAAATACTGCATTTCCTGACGCTCAATATGCGCCTGCGGGCATTTCTCCGTCGGACGGAATGTCTTTTCAACCACGCCGCCATTCTTGATATTTTTTAATTTCGTCCTGACAAAAGCCGCACCTTTTCCCGGCTTTACATGCTGAAATTCAATAACCTGATACACATTTCCTTCAAACTCGATCGTTAAACCGTTTCTAAAATCTCCTGCTGAAACCATACTGATATCCTCCTAGTAATTCTTTTCTCTTTTCCAATAAATAACCATCTTATGGCAAAACAAGTGGAATAGTTACACATCACTATTCTCTGTGCAAAATATACATAACTATTATAGTTTACCTTATTTTTCTGTGCATTTCAAGACCTATTTTTGCCTACTTTTCCTTTTTTTCTACTATTAATCTGTATGAATATCCTGAAATCAATAGCTGTCATCCCTCAAAATCTCTTGCCACCAAACATAAGATTGTGCTACAATGATTTTTATTACATATAATGGTGTTAGGAGTAAAAGGCACTTTGCTCTGACTGATCACAGAAAGGAATATGATTTTTATGTTTTCAGAAGAAAATTTGAACGAAATCGTAGCTAATATAGCAGAAAACTATTCCAACGAAGAATTGTTTTATATGAAAGAAGGACATCAGATGCCGAACCGGAGTTCCATCATACATATCATTATGGGACTCCGCGAAATCATGTTTCCCGGCTACTTTGATAAGGAGCATCTCGGACAAAGTATGCCACAGTTCTTTTTGGGACATAAGCTTTCAAACCTTTACAGAGAGCTGGCTGCACAGATTCGCTCTGCATATTATCAGCAGGAAAAATGCGGTATCAACGAAACAGAGATCAGGGAACAGGCAGATAAAATCTGTCTGGAATTTTTCTCTGCCTTCCCTTCTATTCAAAATCTGATCATGAAGGATGTACAGGCAGCCTTTGATGGCGATCCTGCCGCCCGTTCAAAAGAAGAAATTATCTTTTGTTATCCGGGACTTTTGGCAATTTTCATTTACCGGTTTGCACATATTCTGTACCTGAAAAACATACCGTTCATTCCGAGGATCATGACCGAATATGCGCATGCACATACCGGAATCGATATCAATCCCGGTGCCGATATCGGAGAATATTTCTTCATCGACCACGGAACCGGTGTTGTAATCGGAGAAACGACAAAAATCGGAAATAATGTTAAAATCTATCAGGGAGTAACCCTTGGTGCCCTTTCTACCAGAAGCGGACAGCTCCTTCGGGATGTCAAACGCCATCCTACGATCGAGGACAATGTAACCATATATTCCAATTCCTCTATTTTAGGCGGAGAAACGGTAATCGGCAAGGGTTCAGTGATTGGAGGAAACGCCTTTATTACCGAATCCATCCCTGCCGGCTCCCGCGTGAGTGTAAAAAATCAGGAAATCACGATTACCGAAAAGCAGTCCACAAAACCGGACAGTCTTTTTGATTAAAACCGGGTAAAAATAAAAAAAGTCTCACCGATCAGGTGAGGCTTTTTTTATATATAATATTTACCATAACTAATACTTACTGTAACCATTATCCTCTAAAGAAATAATCTGCTCATTTGCAGCCGCATTGGTCTGGTCTGCAAAGTCTGAAGCATCCGGGATATATCCTGCACTTCCCATAGATCCGGAGGACTGCCCGTAAGAAGGCTCCTGATAAGATGTCCCGCTCTGGTAAGAAGTGGTTCCCTGATAAGACGAGGAATCAGACTGATAGGAAGAGGACGACTGATAAGAAGTCGAAGCTCCCTGTGAAGCAGATGAGCTTTGATAAGATGCGTCCTGTGTCTGTGCTTCCTGATAGGTTGTATCCTGCTTCGGTGCTTCCTGATAATAAGAAGCATCTGCCCCAAAGGAAGCCGCCTGAGAGGATGCCATAGCACGAAGCCGGTATTTGTTTACAAACACCTTCAGGTTCTTCGCCTGATTCGATAACTCTTCGCTGGCTGCCGCACATTCCTCACTCGTAGCAGAGTTCGTCTGTACCACCTGCGATACCTGTGATACCGCCTGATCGATCTGAGTAAGTGCTGTTGCCTGATTGTTCGACGCTGTTGCAATTTCCTGAATCAGCTCCACAATATCATCTACCGCAGACTCAATCTCTTTTAACTCATTTGCAGTTCTCTCAGCAAGTTCGGAACCATTCTTAGCCTTCTCCATGGAATCCTCGATCATAGCTGCTGTCTCGCTGGCTGCTTCGGTACTCTTCGCTGCTAAGGCACGTACCTCCTCAGCTACTACCGCAAAGCCCTTTCCGTGCTCTCCCGCTCTCGCCGCCTCTACTGAAGCATTCAGTGCCAGAATATTCGTCTGGAATGCAATATCATCAATCGTCTTAATAATCTTAAAGATATTCTCAGAAGCTTCGCTGATCTCTCCCATCGCTGCAACCATGCGGCCCATTTCTTCATTACCACGCGTTGCATTTTCCTTCGTCTTAAGAACCAGCTCGCTTGCTTTATCTGCGTCCTCCGCATTTAATCTGGTACGCTCCGTAATATCGGTAATAGAAGCCGTCACCTCTTGAATTGCGCTCGCCTGCTCCGTTGAACCCTGCGCAAGCGACTGGCTCGCCGTCGCCACCTGGCTCGCCCCGGAACCGACCTGCTCTGCCGCTTCCCTGATTTCAGAAAGTGTCGCATTATTTCCGTCTACCATACGCTTCAGAGAATTTCCAAGCACATCCTCTGCCGTCTTCGGAGAAACATCCATCGTAAGATCTCCATCGGAAATCAGGCTTGCAATCTCTGCCGCCTGTTTATTTTTCTCCGCCAGTTCATTCACAGCATCCACTACAACACCGATTTCATCATTCCCCCACTTTGTCAGATGAATATCGACATCACCCTTTGCAAGCTTTTTGATGCCCTCTTCCATATCTATCAGAGGACGGCGGATATTTTTGACTACCTTGCCGGCTACTACCGCTATAGCAATCAAGACAATGATCATACCGCCGCAGATATTCATCTCAATCTGCTTCTGCAGCTTCTCCGCCTTTGCAGTCATCGTCTCCGTCATACTCTGGCTCAGTTCTGTAATCTTATTGATCAGAGCATCATTCTCCTCCGAAACAGGAGAAAAATCATTCTCATAAACCTGCTTTGCCTGCAGATGATTACCGCCCTGAACTGCGGAAATAATAGAATTCACATAGGTCTTTTCCTTATCCATGTTAGACTTGATCGTCTTATAATGTGCCAGCATATCCGCATCTGTGATCAAAGTATCTAATGTTTTCTTATGCCCGGCAATCTCGCTTTCGATACTCTCAAACTCCTTGATCTTGGTCTCTGCCTGCTCACTTGTATACCCCGATTCCCCGATCAGCGCAGCAACTTTTGCCTGTGCCCTGCTGCTGTCTGCATTTATATGTGCTAATTCTAAATTGATCTCACCATATTTTTCGATCACCTCTTTGTAGCGATCTGCTACACTTCGATTTCTCAAAGTCACATAAGTAAAAAATAAACTGATCAGTACGAAAATAATCCCAAAGCTTAGGATCATTTTCTTGCCTACGGACAGATTTTTCATGATTCCTACTCCTCCTCATCCTCGTCTTTCTCTTCATCCTCTGCATCATTGTCATTGACCAGCTTGTCAGGGTCTAAGAGGAGTTTTACTTCTCCGTCCGACTTTCCAATACCGAATACAAACTTCTGTGCCTGTTTCGCTAAGCTGCTGACACTTGGCGGCGGTGCCACTTCGCTGTCGCCAAATTCTACAACACCCTCGATTCCGTCTACGATCAGTCCCAGTACCGTTCCTTTTACCTGAATCACAATCACACTGGTTCTGTCATTATAGCTGAGCGGCTCCTTACCGAAACGAATCCGCACATCAATCACAGGAATGATCTTTCCTCGCAGATTGATCAGTCCCTTAATATAGTCCTCCGTTTCCGGAACCTCTGTATACTGCTGAAATCCAATAATCTCGCTTACATTTTCCAGAGATACGCCATAGACCTCATCACAGCTTCGAAATGTCATATATTGCTTTTTTTCCTCAACCACAGCCTTATCATCTAAGACCTTCTGCTCGCTAATTTCTTCTGCCATAACTCCTCCTACTTTTTATCTACTAAGCCGCCGATATCTAAAATCAAACTAATGCTACCGTCTCCAAGCTGTGTACATCCTGAAATCCCCGGAACCTTTTTGATATAGCTCGGGATCGGCTTTACTACGATTTCCTGCTCTCCGGCAAGACCGTCTGCAAATACGGCAACCTTTCTGTCCTCATAACTTAAAATGATCACAATACCGTCACTGATCTTCTCTTTGCCACCTGCAATATGATAGAACTCATTCAGACGGATCAACGGATAACAGATATCACGAATCATCACATATTCCTCACCGTCCGGTTCAATAATCAACTGTTCCTCATCCACACGGATAAACTCTGTCACGGTATTCGTTGCAGAGACAAAGTTCGTTCCCGCCACGGAGAAAATAATACCATCAATAATCGCCAGCGTAAGCGGAATCTTCATCGTCATCGTGGAGCCTCTGCCTTCTTCACTGTCGATATCAAGGACACCGCCGACCTCCTGAATATTTTTTACTACGACGTCCATACCAACGCCACGGCCGGAGTATTCCGTAACCTGCTTTTTCGTAGAAAATCCGGGCAGGGTAATGAAATTATAGACCTCTTTATCTGTAAAATCTCTTTCCGAACGATTTCCTAACAGTCCGTTTGCCTGTGCCTTCGCAAGAATCTCATCACGCTTTAAGCCCTTGCCGTTATCCGAAACACTGATCCAGACCTGACCGCCCTCATTTTTCGCTTCCAGAACGATTTTTCCTTTTTCCAGCTTTCCGATCGACGCACGTTTTTCATTGCTCTCAATTCCGTGATCAACGGAATTTCTGATCAGATGCATCAAAGGATCGGAAATATGCTCAATAATATTTTTATCCACCTCGGTATCTTCCCCGATCACCTCAAGTTCAATATCCTTGCCTAATTTCTTAGAGGTATCGTATACGATACGGTTCATTTTCTGGAATGTATTCTTAAGCGGCATCATACGCATTGCCATGATCGCTTCCTGAAGCTCGGATGAAATTTTCGTAAGCTGTGCAGCAGCCTTCTTGAAATTCGAAAGATCTAAGCCCGGCACCTTTAAATCCGGATTTTGAAGCACGACCGCCTGTGCGATTACAAGCTCCCCGATCAAATCCATAAGAAGATCCATTTTTTTGATATTGACACTGATAAAGCTCTGCGTCTCTGCTTTCTTGGCAGGCTTTTTCTTCTTTGGAGCCGGCTTTTCCGCCTTTTCCTTCTGTGCCTCCTTGACTGCCTCGACACCCTTTTCCTCTTCCTCGGTAAGCGTGATTGCTTCCGGCTTTTTCGCATCGGTACGGATCGTCGGCTGCTCGATCGGTCCTAATACAATTTCACCCGCGGTAGAAGCAGGTGCTTTCGACTCTGCCTCGGTACAGAACTCCAAAAATTCCTGTCCGGTACATTCATTAATCTCCACCTGCTCGATTCCTGAGCTCGTATTGATCAGTTCCATAATACGGTCTGCGTCCTCTGTCGTCTGGATTGCAATCTTAAAACCAAACTCTAAAACCACAGCCGCGCTGTCTGGATTGGAAATAATATCAGACGGCATAAACAGAATATCCTCTGCAATCCCCTTTAATGCATTGATTGCAATATATGCCTTGATATTTGCCATATCCGTATCCGGACTGTATGTGATAAAAATACTATAAAAATGACTGGAATCAGAAGCAACCGGAGCAATATAGAAATGTGGTTTTTCCTCCTCCGGAGCATGTGCCGGAGCCGCAGCCTGTTCTTCCTTTTTCGCTGCTCCCTTTCCTCCCTGAATCTTTTTGAGATATTTATCAAGCTGCTCGATCAAGTCATCAGCAACCCCATCCGACTCTGCACCTTCTTTGATTTTTTCCAGCTCGGCATTGACAAAATCAGATACCTCAAAAATGTAATCCAATAATTCCGCATGCGGAATATTTTCCGGTTTACTTTCACGGATATAATAAAAAACATCTTCCAACTTATGCGCTAATGTTGCAATATTCTGATACATCATTACCGCAGATGCTCCCTTTATTGTATGCATTATACGAAAGATTTCATTGACATGGTCATCATCAAACTCACCGGCATCCCTGCTCTCCAGACAGATATTTTCCAAAGTTTCAAGTCCCTGCTCCGTCTCAAAGATAAACATGTCTAACATGCCTTCCGTAATCATATCATCTGCCATAATTTCCTCCTTTCCGTCGATGCTATGTAATTACTTTTCGTTTGTTAAAAATTTATCCGGCAAGTGCTTTAAATCAATTCTAACTTACGAAGCACATTTTCAAACTTCGCCTGATCGATCGGTTTCCCTGCATAAGCAACACAGCCCAGGTTGAATGCTTTATTAACATTTGCTCCCTCATTTAAGGCAGTTGTCATAATAATCTTCGCCTGCTTATCCTCCGGAATATTTCTCTCCTGCTCAATATCACGGATTGCCTTAAGAGCCTGATATCCATCAAGCTTTGGCATCATAATATCCAGGCAGACCAGATCATAAGGCATTTCTGCTTCTAAAGCCATCAAATAGGCATCCACTGCCTCCATTCCGTCAACAGTCGGATCACACTCTCCATATTTTGATAGGAACTTCAACATAAACTTTCTGCTGGCAAAATCATCCTCTGCAATCAATGTTCTCATAACTTCTTCCTCCTATTTCTTTCCATTCTTTTTAGTTTTATCGCTGTCGGGGAAAGCTGTCTGCTGCACCCGTCTTCTTTCCCGACCACTTAATAATGCTCTCAGGAACCATCTGCTCCTTATCACGGCATCGAATTAAGTACATTATAAACCATACTGGCTATATTTTGCAATGGTCCCTGTCGTTCCACTGCTCCAATATCATATGCGACCTTCGGCATACCGTATACAACACAGGTTTTTTCGTCCTGTCCGAGTGTTTTTGCACCTTTCTTCCTCATCTGCAGGAGTCCCTGTGCACCATCTGCCCCCATTCCCGTCAGAATCACGCCGACTGCATTGCTTGCCGCTGCAGTCGCAACCGATTGAAACAACACATCTACCGAAGGGCAGTGTCCGCTGACCTTCGCTCCAGGCTTTACCTCAACCCGGTAAAGTCCGCCGGTACGTACTAACTTCATCTGTTTATCTCCCGGTGCGAGAAGGAGTTTCCCTCTCTCTACGAGATCACCATCCTGTGCTTCCTTCACCGTCACCTCACACTGATTGTTCAGCCGTTCTGCATACATTCTTGTAAAGCCCGGCGGCATATGCTGTACGATCACCGTACCCGGAATATCCCTGTGGAAGCCCTGAACCACATCCGCAATTGCCTCTGTTCCACCTGTGGAGGCTCCGATTGCCACAATCTTGTCTTTATAATCCCTTCCTGTGGAGGCAACCGTCTTCGGAGTCACCGGCTTTCTTTTTATCTGTGCATTGAGCGCTGCTCTCACCTTTAAAAGCAATTCGTCCTGAACCCACTGATGAATATGCTCTGCCTGTGCGTCAGTCGGTTTATTTACAAAATCCACAGCTCCTGCTGCCAATGCGTCAAACACCGCAGAGTTTAAAGAGCTTAACATAACGGTAGGAATCGGATACTGCGGCATCAGCCTTTTTAAAAACTCAATACCGTTCATCTTTGGCATTTCCACATCCAATGTCATCACATCCGGTTCAAACCGCAGAATCATATCTCTCGCCTGAAACGGATCTGCCGCCGTCGCCACCACCTTGATATCCGGTGCACTGTCGAGCGCTTTCGAGATCAACTGACGAAACACCATGGAATCATCCACCACCAAGACCTTAATCTCTCTCATCTCATTACTCCCTCCCACTATTTTTTTCTGTAAATAGAAGGCTGCACATACTCAAATGCCGTAGCTTCCTTGTCAATGCTTTCCGTCGTCCCGATAAACAGGTATCCTCCACTTGCCGTATGCTGATAGATCCGGTCCAAAAGCTGTCTTTTGGTTTCATTATCAAAATAGATCATTACATTTCTTAAAAATACAACATGAAACAGTCCTTTAAAGGTAATCTGATCCATCAGATTAAACTGCTTAAACACAATTTTGTTTCTGAGTTCCGGTATCACCTGAAATTCTTCATTGTTGATTCTCTTAAAATAGCGTTTCTTCCATGTATCCGGCAGAGGCGCGATCTGTTCTCCCAGATAAATACCGCTTTTCGCTTTCAAAAGCACCTTTGTTGACAAGTCAGTCGCCAGTATCTGCGTATCCCAGCTCTTATCCATGGAGAAAAAATCCTGTAAAACCATCTGGATTGTATACGGTTCTTCCCCTGTAGATGATGCCGCAGACCAGATTCTCACATCTTTGCCGCGATTCTGTTCCTTTTCCCGTATCCATGGCAGAATGATCTTTCTTAAATACTCTAAATGTTCGAACTCACGCATAAAATATGTATGATTTGTCGTCAAAACATTGACCAGGTTTTTTCCCTCATTTCCGGTCGGATCCTTTTCCACCTTACTGATGTACTCACCATAGCTCTGATAACCGTTCCTGAGTAAATAGTTTTCCAGGCGTCCCGTAATCAAAACACGCTTTTGGCTCAGATCAATTCCATACCTTCCTTTCACATGATTTACAATTCTTGAAAATTCACTATCTGTCAGCTGCACTTTCCGATTCCTCCACTTTCCGTATCTGTTCCCGCTTTCCCGCAGTGACTTACATTTCTACTACTGCATAATCTTTCGTACCGTCTTCCTCTATCGTAATGACCAGATAGGTCGGTCTGCCTCCTGCCTGCCTCGGCTGCGAAATGCTGCCCGGATTCAGCACCGTCACCTCGCCTCCCCGTTCAACAAGAGGCTCATGTGTATGTCCGAACATTACGATCGAGGCTCCGTTTGCCAGAGCCATTTCCTTTAATGTCTCTAACGAATATTTGCATCCATATCGGTGTCCATGGGTGATGAGTGCCTTTTCCTCTCCGATCTGTACAAAATCCGCCAAAGGAAAATCCCTCGAAAAATCACAATTTCCACGAACCGCCTTCACAGGACAATCCACTAAATGCTTTAAATCAATCAGATCCCCCTGCGAATCCCCTAAATGAATCAAAAGCTCCAGATTCTTCCCCTTCACTCCGAAATGAGAAATCGCCCTCGTAAGATTCCGGTTATTCCCATGAGTATCACTTACCACCAATATCTTTTTTCGCATTGATACCCCCCTTGTATCCTTCCGCTTTATAAGGCTGAAACTACACCATTAATGAATCGTTTTGAAAGCTTACTTTCAAACTTGCTCCTTTATCACAAAATCATTCTTTTCTGCAATTCCTCATACATCGCCGTCAGCGCACGCCCCCTGTGACTCACTTTATTTTTTTCCTCCGGTGAAAGCTCAGCGGTCGTACAACCAAATTCCGGAACATAGAAGATCGGATCATATCCAAACCCGTTTTCTCCCCGTTCCTCGTAGGCAATCCTGCCTTCAATCACACCTTCCGTGGTAAATGCATCCCCATCAGGAAAAGCACATGCCATGACACAGACAAATCTCGCTGTCCTCTTTTCATCCTCCACTCCCGCCAACTGCTCCATAATATATTTATTCTTTACAGAATATGAGGTATCCTCTCCTAAATAACGTGCCGAATAAATTCCCGGTGCCTTATCCAGATAATCCACCTCCAGACCGGAATCATCTGCTAAAACCATCTGTCCGGTCAGCTCTGCAATCTTTCTTGCCTTGATAAGCGCATTCTCTGCAAAGGTCTTTCCATCTTCAATGATTTCCACATCCTGCAGCGCCTCATCCTTTAATGAAGAAAAAACGATTCCCTCTCCACCCAAAATCTGACGGATTTCATTCATTTTTCCCTCGTTTCCTGTTGCTACAATGATCTTTTTCTTGTTCGTGCTCATGCCTTTTTTTCTCCTAATGCCTTTAATATTCCGTTATACAGCCCTTTGACAAGCATATCCTGGCCGCTTTTACTAAGCAGGAACTGCATGTCCGATGCATTGGTCATATATCCGACCTCTGCGATCACAGTCGGCACTTCGGAATGTCTTAAAAGATACAGTCCCTCTCTGACGATCGTTCCCCTCTTTTCCCTTCCGGATGCCTTTACCAACTCCTCTAAGAGAATGTCGGCAAGCTTTTTATTCGATATACGGCCATAATGTGGTTTTTTTTCAGAATAAAGCGTCTCTAAACCATCGGCACTGCGTTCCCATTCTTCCGCAGCATTACAGTGGATACTGACAAAAATCTCCGGCTTTACCCTGTTTGCCATAGCAACCCTTGCCTTTTTCGTCATATCAATATCCTCTGTTCTGGTCAGATAAACCTTTATATTTTTTTCTTCTAACATACTCTTCAGACGCTTGGCAAATGTCAGTGTATAATTCTTTTCTGAATATTTCCAATCTACAGATACCGTTCCCTCGTCCATACCACCATGCCCGGCATCTAAAACAATCACATGCTTATATTCTTTCTTTTTTGCAGACTTAACTGTCTGCTTTTTTTTCTTCGCTGCCGTTTTTACTGTTTTCTGCACAGCTATAACCGCCTCTTTTTCCTCCCCGCCAGACTCTGCTGTTTCTGCTATGGGCTCTTCTTTCTTTGCAGCGGCCTGAATCTTATTTCCTGAATTTTCACTCTGATGTCCCGAAAAAAAGATACCGACTGCCAACACCATCAAAAAGAGAAACACACTCTGTACTGCCAAACGGCGCCACTCTTTTAAATCCATCTTTCCTCCCTGTCATCCTGTGTAGACACTATCCTATAAAGTATACAATAATTACGCCGGTTATGCAAGTAAACATCAAAAGCTTCCTGAAAATTTCCTCTAAAAAGGTTACTATTCACATCACAGTAACTATTTAGCATATATTTATCCCGTTCAAAACACAGCCGCCATTGAAAGAAACAAACTTTTATAGTATAATAAATGAGATAATTTAGTACGAAAAAATCGTTACTCTTCAAATGATACTGCCACAGCAGTTATCATTGAAAACAAAAAATATGGAGGGCACTATGATCAAAAAAATAAACCTGTCCGGTACATGGGAATTTTCCATGTGCCCGATCGATACAAAGACTTCCGGAGAAAATAGCAATCAGGACCAGACTGGCAGACCGGAAATCCTCGAAGCTCTGTCAAAAGAAAGCTTTGGCGATACGATTCCACTGCCGGGAACCACCTCCCTTGCTAAAAAAGGAAACCCTACAGATAAACGCGAAATCGGCTATCTGACAGATCCTTATCTGTTTGAAGGATATGCCTGGTATGCTAAGGATATCGTTCTGGGCGAAGAAGATTTGAATAAAGTGATCAAGCTTTATCTGGAACGCACCCGCCTGAGTAAGGTATGGGTCGACAGCACTTTGGTCGGAACATACGACAGCTTAAACACCCCTCACCTGTATGACCTGACAAAGTATATCACGAAAAAAGAATTCCGGCTGACTATCCTGATCTCCAATATAGACTATCCGACCACCGGAGGCCATCTGACCTCACCGGATACCCAGACAAATTGGAATGGTATCATCGGCGAGCTGTCACTGCGCGTCTATGATCAGATCTTTTTGACTGATATAAAAACCTTTCCGAATGTGGAGGAAAAATCTGTACATATTACTTTTAAAACCATAAATATAACAG
>CADBMH010000113.1 GCA_902795705.1 uncultured Lachnospiraceae bacterium
CCGGTTAAGAATTACATTTTTGGGGTTTCCGTGGGTTGAATAATTAATAAAAAAATGGTTCAGCGTGATAAGGACAGTCATCAGAATTTTCCAACTTGTTTTCCTTTATACAATAACTATCTGACATAGAAGTCCCTCCTCCACCCCTACTTTCGCATCTTGATCAAATAAACACAAAAAAGCACCAGAGCAAAAATCACACCTGCGGGATACCCGATCTTCGCAGAAAGCTTAAAACCCTCGTCTGCCATCAAAATATAAGTCAGACTGACTGCCGACATAAAGGTTGCCGGAAGTGCCGTAAGCAGGCTGAAAATTTTCTTTTTATTTACCTTCAAAAGATATGCCGTAGCCACCCACAGAGAAATCATCGCAAGCGTCTGGTTGCTCCAGGAAAAGTAACGCCACAACACATTAAAATCAAGCTGTGTCAGCACCGCGCCTGTCCCTAAAAGAGGCAGGGTGATGAGCAGGCGGTTCCGTATTTTTTTCTGGTCCAGTCCCGTAATCTCCGCTAAAATCAGCCTCGCAGAACGAAAAGCGGTATCTCCTGAAGTGATCGGGCAGGCGATGACACCCACGATAGCCAGAATGCCACCTGCCGTTCCTAACATCCCGGTAGAAATATCGTAGACCACGCCCGACTGCCCCAGATCACTGATAGCCTGATATAATCCTCCCGTCGCTCCGTAAAAAGCCACTCCGCCTGCTGCCCACACAAGGGCAATCACAGATTCGCTGAGCATCGCTCCGTAAAACACTCTCCGCCCCAGCTTTTCCGATGTGATGCACTTGGCAACCATCGGAGACTGAGTGGCATGGAATCCCGAAATGGCACCACACGCCACCGTGATAAACATGAACGGCCAGATTGGAAGTCCCTCCGGGTGCAGATCCTGCAATCTTATCTCCGGGACAGAATATCCTTTGAAAATAATCCCTCCCATGATACTGACCGCCATAATGATCAATACCGCACCAAACACCGGGTAGAGCTTGCCGATGATCTTGTCAATCGGCAGCAAAGTCGCAAGCACATAGTAGATCAGGATGACCACGATCCAGAATGTGGTATGAAAAGTCCTCGGCGTCAGTCTGGCAAGCAGTGCTGCCGGAGAATTGACAAATACCGTTCCGGTAAGGATAAGAAGCAGGATGGAGAAAATCCGCATGATCCACTTCGCTCCCCCTCCCAGATAGATGCCGCTTAACTCCGCAATGGATGCCCCGTCATGCCGTTCCGAGATCATGCCGGACATATAATCATGGACTCCTCCGCCAAGCACCGCACCGAAAATGATCCAAAGGAACACCACGGGACCAAAGCAGGCTCCCATGAGCGCGCCAAAAATCGGTCCGGTCCCCGCGATATTCAAAAGCTGTACCAGAAATGCTTTCCATGTAGGCATGGGCATAAAATCCACACCGTCACTTTTCGTATATGCCGGAGTTTTCCTGTCATCCGGAGCGAACACGCCCTCAACAAATCTCCCATACAGAAAATATCCGGCAAGCAGCACTCCAAAAGATAAAATAAGAGAAATCATTTTCCTTCCGCCTTTCTATGTTCTAAAATCACTCAGATTTTATTTTCTCCACACCATCGCCGTAGATGGTCTTCCAGTCGTCCTTCATAGAAACCGGAACCCAGTCAAATTTCTGACATAGCAACTTCATTTCCTCTGCTTTTTTCACATTCCCGTTCTCTCTTACCGTATCATCACAGCAAAGCATAAATGCCAGGCTCTTATACGGATTCCCGCTCGTCACGAACTCTGCCATGCTCGCATCACCGGTGCTGTTTCCAAAGGAGAGTACCGGCTGCTGCCCAATCTCCTGCATGATCACCGTAACCTTATTCATCTTCAGATTTTTGATCAGAAATTCTCCGCCTAAGACCAAGGTATCATTGTCATCATAAGTATACTTCAGTCCTTCCGTATCTCCCTGATCCGGTGCCACTAAGGATACATCCGAGCCAATGATCTGCCTGTTCGGAAGTCCTAAAGGTGAGCCGTCTGCGATGCCCCGGACGATGAACCGGTCCGTTCCGCTGACAATATATACCGTAAACTCATTTGCTTTCAGATAGTTTACAATCTGTAACATCGGCTGATAAAATCCTTCGCCCCGCTTCATTCCTGTATAACTTGGCATATCCTGTTTCTTAAATTCCTGGATATAGTCATTAAATTCTTTTAAGGTCATCCCCTTAAAAGCGGAAGCGACCGCCTTTCCGTGATCGACCTCCAGCCCTGAGTAGGAAGTTCCGTTCTTGTTCTGGTCATCGATCTTTAATGCCACCTCTTTTTCAAAATCTGATGCCTTGTCCTTATACTCCGGATCGTCTAACACTCTGTAGCGGAGCAGCGTATAGTCAAAATAGTTCGGATCCGTCTCGCAGAAAAGGGTTCCGTCTAAATCGAACACGGCAATACGATCCTCCTTCGGAATATAGTCCGCACTGCCCGCATTTGTGATCGTTTCCATATAGGAAACCAGCTCCTTTTTCGCAGCCGCGCCCTCTGTCCACTTATCGAGCATTTCATCTGCATCTATGACCTGCGGGGTGCTGTCAGGAGATGCACTCGCTGCAGGTGAAGGAATTGCAGATGGTGCAGCGCTTGCTGCCGGTGACACACTTGCTGCCGGTGCGGAAGCTTTCCTGACCGTCACCGTACAGGTCGCCTTTTTCTTTCCTGCCGTAACGGTGATCTTCGCACTTCCTGCCTTCTTTGCCTTTACCACGCCCTTTGCAGAAACCGTGGCAACTGCCTTTTTTGAAGAACTCCACTTTGCCTTTACGGATTTCGGTTTTACCGTCACCTTCAGGGTAAGCGTATCCCCCACCGAAAGCGAAGCCTTTGATACGCTGAGTGAGAGTGACTTCACATTCTTTGAAGCTGACAGGGCAGTCTCCTGTACACCCGTCATCCGTCCTGCCGGAGCCGCCATGGCTCCTACGGCAAGGACTGCAGCCAGTCCTACCGCCTGTAAGCGTTTTCCTGTTCCAGAAAATACTTTCATTATAATATTCCTCCTTTTTCCTAATGCACCTCTAACTTGTAGATAATATCCATCACCACATGTCTGCCCTTGACACCCACCTGCACATCGTCCGCAATATTGGACACAATGGATTTTTCCAGTTCATCCCATTTTCCCTGATAATCGGAATCTCCCTCAGAGTTCTTGGTATTCTCCCGGTAGCTTGAAAGGGACCAGTATACCACATCCATCAACTGCCCCTCATAAGCACTCCCGGGAAGCCCCATCTGCATGGAAGCCGGACAGTAGTCCACCCACACCTCCCCGGGCGGCATGGTAAATACCGTTTCAAACACATCGCGCACCTTTCCCATGATTCCTTTTGCAGAAGCGTTTTTTCCGGAGCTGGATAACGACAGGATCTGATCCCTTTTAAACGCATCCATACGAGTATCTGTTTCCAGCCGGATGATACACGCCCCCTCTTTTTCGATAAAGGAAAGGGATAATTCCACTTCCCCGGTCAATGTCTGCAGCATGGACAAGGTCTCCTCTGCTAACAGACGCACCCGGAGTGCATCTTTTTTCCGGAGATTCATCTGCTCCGAAAATGCACCGGCTTCTGAAAGGACTTCTTCCATATCCCCTCCATTACTGACTAAATGAACTTCTCTTAATTTTTGCATCTCATTTTCCTTCCTTTCAAAATTTTTATCTATTTTAAATAATATTGATTTCAATGATCCTCTTATGATCAGCTCTTATATCTGTTCAAATCAATCATTCCCTCGCTTTTCGCAACAATCAGTGCCGCTGCCATATCACCTGTAGTATTTGACATCGTATCAAACATATCCAGAAATGCACTGATTCCAATGACAAGACCGATGGATTCCACCGGAACATCCAGACACTCCAGCACTATGCCAAGACATACAAGGGCACCTCCCGGCACGCCCGGACAGCCAAATGACAGCAGGATAATCGTAATGATCAGGGTTGTGAGCATTCCGCTCTGAATCTCCACTCCATAGGCTCTTGCTAAGAACAATCCGCTTGTAACGAGAAAAATACAGGTTCCATCCATATTCACCGTAGCACCAAGCGGTATAGAAAAATTGGATATCTTAGGCGAAATACCAAGTTTTTCCGTACATATCCTCATATTTGTAGGCATTGCCGCCGAACTGGAACACAGGGTAAAGCTGGTCAGCATCCCTTCCCTGATTTTCCGAAAGAACATAAACGGATTCAGATGTCCCATGACCAGAACCAGAATCCCATATACGACCACCATGCAAAAAACAGCAATAATCTGCGTTCCCACCATGAAGAGAACAGATAAAAATGAACCACTCCCTGTCTCAACCATAATCAATGCCACGGAACAGAAAACAGCTGCAGGTATAAAACGGCTGATCAGCGTAGTAATCGTAAGGAAAAGTGAATTCAGTGCATCAAACAGGTTCTGCAGCACAGCGGTATATTCGCCGATCATCCCCACTGCCACACCACAGATGACTGCAAGGAAAATAAGCTGCAGCGTGTCGGATTTCAAAAACGGCTCTACAAAATTGGATGGTACGATATTGACGATCGTGTTTAAAAGGGATGTATCTATATTCGTATCCACTTCCACATTTTTCACGGTTTCTGAAAGATTCAGGGCAAAACCATACTCACCTGGATGAAATAAAAGAGCCAGCCCCATAGAAAGAAACACCGCTATGACCGTCGTAAAAATATACATCCCCATCACTTTTGCGCCTATACGCCCCAGCTCAGCGATATCCTTAAACTGTGAGATGCACGAAACGATGGAAAAAAATACTACCGGAGCAATAATAATCCTAAGCGCATTCATAAACATCGTCTTTACCGGTGTAAGTACATATGTGCCCAATCCGGAAGATACATGCTCCGGAAGAACCTCACTCATAAATAACCCGAACAACAGCCCCATGAACAATGCAGCAAATGTGTAAATAAGCTGTGATTTTTCGGACTGCCCGGAAAGAATTCTTACGCTGTTCCTGCCCCGCCTGTTTGAAAACTTAAGCTTTTCTCCCTGTGCCTTTAAAAGAATGGCTCTTGCTGCCTCTGATGCCTCTGATGCCTCCACTTCTTCCAGATTAGAAAATCCGCTTTCTGATATCTCCGAATGATAGAACGGATCATACTCCTTTCCCAGTGAGCTTATGCTTACCTGCGCATCACCAAGCACCTTTTTTACCTGAACAGAAACAAAAGCCCCCTCATCCGCATGCTCTATGATCTGCACCGCAGACTCCTCCGCAAGAAGCAGGGTTTTTAGCATAAGCTTTTTATCCGTACCGATTTTTTTCAGTGCATCCTCTATGAACTCCATACAGCCGGCAAGGACATTTTCCTGATCTGCCTTAAATTTCCCGGTCTGATTATAAAAAAACATATTTTTCGTCCTCCCGATCGATTCTCCTACCCTCTTTTTATCTGTATCTTTACAGTATTCATTTCCTCCTCTTCCCCTTCATAACCGTATGTGATCTCCTCCGCGGTATTATCTAATATCGACAGGGCCAGGTCATTGTCCGTATCCCTGATGTCAAAACCATTTCCCCGGTATACCACAAAAATACTGCAGCCGCCCTCCCCGGAATACTCCACACTTACCCGGATGAACAGCTCGTCAAGCTCCGGAAGAAGAATCTGCTGCACCAGCTCCTCTATAGCGAGGCGGATGCGATATTTTACTGCAGGCTCCACATCGTTCTGCAAAAGGTATTGGTCAAGCTCCGCACCAAAGCCCAGAAAATCATAATCCCTGCTTTCGATGACTGTCTCAAATACCTTCAGTCTCTTTATGAATCTGCGGGTAAGTTCTTTTTTCGGATGGTCAAAGATCTCCTCCGGCGTACCCTCCTCACAGATCCCGCCATCATCCATATAAATGACACGGTTTGAGATCGCTCTTGCAAAATTCATCTCATGCGTGACGATCACCATCGTCTTTCCGCTCTTCGAC
>CADBMH010000114.1 GCA_902795705.1 uncultured Lachnospiraceae bacterium
CAGGCTCATTAAGATCAGGGACGGGGTGATTGAGGAATGAAGGGGGAGCAGGGGAAAGCCTGCTTTTGATTAAGAAGATGTATGAAACTCCGGTGCTTTGGTAGGAATTGAGTAAATGCTGAATATATAGGGGATTTTGGAGATTTTGTTTGTTTATTGTATAAAAAAGTTTTGTCTTTTTTACATAAAATCGTGGAAGGAAAATGGTGCAGGGTGCATAAGGAAATATGCGCTGCGCCATTTTTCCAGTGGTAAAATAACAGAAATGGAGACGGTGATTTTTAGATAATCTGCGGATTGTTGCAAGGTTTTTGTTTTGATAAAATCATGTCAGAGATTCCGAAAGGAAAAGGATTGATGTTTCTGAAAACTCTTTTTCTCCGTCAGTATTCTATAAAGTCAGATCATTTTTTGGAAAATCCGTATATTGTGTTCTCTCCCCTCACAAATAAGGGTACCTTTTCATAAAGACAGCAGAAATAGGTCAAGAAAAAAATAGAACGGTTATTTGCTGCTGTTTTTATCCGGGAGTCTCTTTTCTAAAAAAATGACAATAAGGAAAGGCGTATTATGAATAAGGATTATAAGGAATTTTGCAGTTCGATGAAAAAACTGGTAGAAGACAGGTTTCCGAAAGAAAAATATACCGTCGAGCTTCACTCTGTGATGAAAAATAATTCGGTCAGATATGAGGGAATAGTGATTCATGCAGAAGGGGTTAAAATCTCACCAAATTTCTATCTGAATACTCTTTACACGCGCTATCAGCAGGGAAAGGGTTTACAGGAGTTAGTAAATAAAATTGTTGAGCAGTATTACGAAACGGTACGGGAAAGCGGGAATATTCAGATTGATTTTTCCTTTGAACGATGTCGGGAAAAGATTGTTTTTCGACTGGTTTCCGCAAAAAAGAACAAGGAGATTTTAAAAACGATTCCATACATTACCTGTTTGGATCTTGCAATCGTATTTTATGTTGTTGTAGAGCAGAACGAAGAAGAGGTTGGTTCTTTTCAAATATCTGAACGGCTGCTGGACAGCTGGGAAATTGATGTAGAAGAACTGTTTCTGATTGCAAAGGAGAATACGAGGCGGTTATTCCCGGTTGAGATATTCAATATGTATCATATGATCGAACAGATGTTAAAAAACGGACCGGTAGATGAAGAACTGGAGGATTATATCAATGATGAGTTTTTGGAAAGTCATGAAAATGTTCCTCTTGTCATTACCAATAAGAGCAAGATCAACGGAGCAGCAGTCATTTTTTATGATGGCATTTTAGAGAAGCTTTCTGATATTTTGCAGGGAGATTATTACCTGATTCCAAGCAGTGTACATGAAATGTTGGCGGTAGCGTATTCGGAGCGGTTAAAGCCGGCAGATTTGAAAGCAATGGTTGTTGATGTCAATAAGGAATGTGTCTTGGAGGATGAAGTATTGTCTGAAAATGTCTATTTTTATCACTCAGTAGATCAGACACTGAAAATCTGTATATCGTAAATCTGTACTCTTGCATTCTAAAAAAGATAGTATTATAATGCTTCAGGGGAAAGTACGTAAATATCTTGAAACGAATTAGCAGGCACTCCTGAGTATGAGTCTAAACTGCTTTTTTCTTGTTTACTTTTTTTTAGATATGTGTTATAATGCTAATCGTTTGATGATAAATGTGAAGAAGTTTTTCAAACTCCAATCTGCACCTGTAGCTCAGTGGATAGAGCAATGGTTTCCGGAACCATGTTAGCGGGGGTTCGAGTCCCTTCAGGTGCGTTTTTTATTCTTTTGTTGTAAGATACAAGTGAAAAGGAAAGGATGTGCAGGAGTTATGCGTTTAAGATATAAGAAGTTTATCCTGTTTTTTACGCTGGCGATTATGTTGATTGGTATGGGAACTTTTTCGATGATCGCTCCAAATGTGAATTTTACACTGGGAGCTTCTGATGGCTCAGATTCCAGTATCAGCAGTACGATAGAAGGAATGTCCGAGGAGGAGATAAAGTCAGAGATTACGACATTGGTTAAAAATTATTTTGATGCAAAGCAGCGGGTAGATATGGAGGCACTAAAGGAATGTGTCAGTGATATCAGTCATGTGCAGGAACAGCGTTTGGTAACAGATGCAGAGTATATTGAAGCATATAAAAATATTGATTGTACTATTTTGAACAAAGGACTGGATGCGGGCTGTTTCCGTGTTTATGTTTACTATGAAGCAAAGGTGTATGATATTGATACCTTAGTGCCGGGACTTACGGCACTTTATATTACGATGAACAAGGATGGAAAATTCGTAATTTATTTGAGCGCAATTGATTCCAAGGCACAAAAAGCAATTGATGCACTTGATAATGAACCGCAGATCAAAGAGATGATTGATGGTGTTCAGAAAAAGCTGGAGGAAATCGTAAAAAAGAATGCGGATGTCAGGGATTTTTATCAAATGCTGGAAAGCTCCGGAGATGACGGAACGGAGGATAATGAAGATATCGATAAAGAGGGAACGGTAGCATCTCCGGGTGCGTCACAGGCACCGGCTGTGGTGACACCGGCACCTGCAGATAATCAGGCACCGGCTGCGAGTGCATCTGCTGCGGCAGCAACACCTGCGGCTGCAACACCGACGCCGGTCGTTACACCGGCACCTGCTGCAGCGAACTAATAAGATAAATAGAAACATTTCGTTACGATTTGCAGGCAGAATGATGGCAAATTGTAGCAGCATTTATGATTCGAGAGAATCCGGGAAGATTTTTTCTCTGCAGGCAGAGGTCTTCTCCGGGATTTTCTCGATTCTTTTACTCTTGGGAATGTCGAAAATGCTATTATTGAGGAAAAAACTAAAATCATTGGATTGGTGGCTTGCCATACCGGAAAGGAAATCTGAAGATGGAGAAACAGGGAATCCGGATCAATAAATTTTTAAGCGAAGCGGGGGTTTGTTCGAGACGGGAGGGAGACAGACTTTTAGAAAAGGGACACATTACAATTGATGGCACGGCTGCAAAGCCGGGCGACAGAGTATTTGAGGGACAGACGGTATGTGTAGACGGGAAAAAAGTCGAAAGAGAGGAGGAGGAAATCTTTCTTGCCTTTTATAAACCAAGGGGAGTTGTCTGCACGACGGCGAAGGAAGAAAATGGTGAAAAAATTAAAAATGTAATAGAGTATATCGGTTATCCGAAACGCATTTATCCTGTGGGACGCTTAGACAGTAATTCCGAGGGTCTCCTTTTGCTTACCAACTGCGGGCAGGAAATGAATCAGATTCTAAAAAGCAGATATGAGCATGAGAAGGAGTATTTTGTGCAGGTTGATCATAAGCTTACAAAAGAATTTTTATTGGGGATGAAAAAAGGAGTTCCGATTTTAGATACAGTGACAAAGCCTTGTAAAATCTGGCAGGAATCCGAGACGAGCTTTCATATTATTATTACACAGGGACTCAATCGTCAGATTCGAAGGATGTGTGAATATTTTGGTTACAGGGTGACGTATTTAAGAAGAGACCGGGTGATGAATATTACTCTTGATGGGTTAAAAAAAGGAAGATACCGTCATTTGACGAAAAAGGAAATTGAGGAGCTTAAGAGAGAATTAAAAAGTTCGGGGAAACCTCAAAAACAAAAGAAAGAAAAAACGGAGCTTAAGGAAAGAAAAAAGGGGATTTGAAATGGAACAGGCTTTGGAACGAATCAAGGAGCTTTCAAAACAATTAAATGAGGCTGCAAAGGTTTATTATCAGGGACAGGATGAAATCATGAGTAATTTTACTTATGATGCCCTTTATGATGAGCTGGAGCGTTTGGAAAAGGAAACAGGCATTGTGCTTGCGGACAGTCCGACCAGAAGGGTAGGCTACGAGGTATTAAGTGAGCTTCCGAAAGAGCGTCATCCGTCACCAATGCTGTCTTTGGATAAAACGAAGGAGCCGCAGGCGCTTTCAGACTGGCTGGGGGAACGAGAGGGGCTTTTGTCCTGGAAAATGGACGGGCTTACGGTTGTCCTGACCTATGAAAACGGAGAATTAGTGAAGGCTGTGACTAGAGGAAACGGTCAGGTTGGGGAAGTGATCACGAATAATGCCAGGGTATTTAAAGGACTTCCGCTATCGATTCCCTGCAAAGAGACGGTGGTTTTGCGTGGAGAAGCGGTTATTCCTTATTCGGAATTTGAGCGGATCAACAGGGAGCTTCCTGCAGAGGAGCAGTATAAAAATCCAAGAAATCTGTGCAGCGGTTCGGTCAGACAGTTAAATAATGAAATCACTGCGGGGAGAAATGTTCACTTTTTTGCCTTTTCTCTGGTATCTGCAGGCGGGGTCGATTTTCAAAATTCGCAGGAAAATAAATTTTTGTTTTTAAAATCACAAGGATTTGAAGTAGTTGAGTATAAAAAGGTGACCGGAAGTACGGTAGAAGCTGCCGTGACGGAGTTTGCAAAAAAGATTTCATCGAATGATTTTCCGTCAGACGGACTTGTGCTTTTGATGGAGGATATTGCTTATGGTGAGTCCTTAGGGAATACGGCGAAATTTCCAAGGAATGCTATTGCATTTAAGTGGGCTGATGAAACGGCAGAAACGACGCTGCGTGAGATTGAGTGGAGTGCCTCAAGGACGGGACTCATTAATCCGGTTGCGATATTTGATCCTGTGGAGTTAGAGGGAACGACGGTCAGTCGCGCAAGTGTGCATAATTTGAGTATTGTTAAGGAATTGAAGCTGGGAATCGGAGACAGGATTGAGGTTTATAAGGCGAATATGATCATTCCGCAGATTGCGGAGAATCATACCTGCTCCGGCAGGCTGGAACCCTTAGAGGCATGCCCGGTCTGCGGCGAAAAGGTTGTTGTTCATAATGAGAACGGAGTGGAGGTCCTGTTTTGTGAAAACCCGGAATGTCTGGCTAAAAAAATCAAGTCGATTTCTTTATTCGTCAGCAGGGATGCGATGAATATCGATGGAATGAGTGAGGCAACGATTGAAAAGTTTCTTGCGCGGGGATTTTTACATCAGTTGGGAGATCTGTTCCGGCTTTCTGCTCATCGCGATGAAATTGTTGAAATGGAGGGTTTTGGAGAAAAATCCTATGAACGTTTAATCAAAGCGGCGGAGACAGCAAGAGAAACTACAGTGTCCAGATTTTTGTATAGTCTGGGAATCAAGGGAATCGGTCCGGCAAATGCAAAGGTTATCTGCAGGGCATTTTCGGATGATTTTACAAGAATTCGACATGCGGATGTTTCCGGGCTGACTGAAATTGATGGAATCGGAGAAGTGATTGCAAAAGATTTTGTAAAGTTTTTTCAAGATGAAAAAAACGCACAGATTGTTGATGATCTGCTGTCGTTAGTTCATTTTACGGAATCAGATGCAGGAACGGAAGCACAGAATATGGAAGGGATGATTTTTGTGATCACAGGTTCGTTAGAGCACTTTCCAAATCGAAATGCACTCAAAGAATTGATCGAACAAAGGGGAGGAAAGGTTACCGGTTCTGTTTCGGCAAAGACAACCTATTTAATTAATAATGACAGTACCAGTAATTCTTCGAAAAATAAAAAAGCGAAAGAACTTTCTATCCCGATTTTGACAGAGGAGGCATTTATGGAGCTTTTTTCTCTGTAATGCTTTTGCTGACATTGATTGATAAAGGAAAATAGACGGAAAAGAGGGAAAAATATGCCAATTAAAGTAAAAAATAATCTGCCGGCAAAGAAAGTGATGGAGCAGGAAAATATCTTTATGATGGATGAGATCCGGGCGGTGACACAGGATGTCCGTCCGCTTCGCATTGCTGTACTGAATCTGATGCCCTTAAAGGAAGATACGGAGGTGCAGCTTTTAAGAAGCCTTTCCAATACTCCGTTACAGATTGTGATCACCTTCCTTACAACGGCGTCCTATATAGGAAAAAATACACCGGAGAGTCATTTGAATGAGTTTTACCGTACCTTCGATGAGATCAGGAAAAATAAATTTGACGGTCTGATCATTACGGGTGCACCGGTAGAGAAAATGGAATTCGAAGATGTACAGTATTGGGAAGAATTGAAAGCCATTATGGAATGGTCTAAGACGAATGTGACCAGTACCTTTCATATCTGCTGGGGAGCGCAGGCTGGACTTTATTATCATTACGGGATACATAAGCATATGCTGGAGGAAAAGATATCCGGAGTATACGAGCTTAGTGTACATCATAGAAAGGAGCCGCTTTTGCGTGGCTTTGATGATGTTTTTTTGGCACCGTTTTCCTGCTATACCTATATGGACAGGGAAGAAATTGCGGAAAATGACGGGCTGGTTGTTTTAGCGGATTTTGACAGGCTGGGCGCGGGAATTTTAGTTTCCAGAGACAGAAAGCAGGTTTTTGTACTTGGTCATTTGGAATATGACCGCATGACTTTGGATCATGAATATAAACGTGACCTGAAAAAGGGACTGCAGATTGAAATGCCGGAAAATTATTATCCGGAAAATAATCCGAAAAAACGGCCGCTTCTCAGATGGAGAGGCGCAAGCAATGCGATTTATTCAAACTGGGTGAATTATTATGTATATCAGGAAACACCGTATGAGTGGGAATAGTTTTATAGGGAACGACAAAAAAATTGTCGTTCCCTATAAAGCCTCCGGCGGGATGCATTGTTGTCTGATTATTCAGGAGATACGGTGCCGGGCAGCTTAAAATATGTTTTCAAATAATATCCCTCCCAGAGTGTCATAATGATCTGGCTGACTAATGTAGCGATTAAATATGCCTGCATACCATAGAGAGGTACCATGGTAATGAGTGAGAGTATTTTTAAGCCGAGGCACACTGCTGTAACAAGGAAGGTAAGCTGTGTTTTTCCGAGTCCGTTGATAATACTGGTAAATGTGGAGGAGAGGTATAAAAACGGACACAGGAAGGATAACCATTTGATAAATTCTCCCGCCATTTGATTATGAAACAGAACCGTGCCGATCATATCTCCTCCGAATAGAAAAAGCAGAGTGAAAATGAAGCCGATCAAAGTGCAGTATTTTGTAGAGTTTCTTATGTATCTGCGAATTTTTTTTTCATCTCTTTCGGCATGTGCTTCGGCGATTGCAGGCAAAAGCATGACTGCAAGCGAGCTTGTGATGGTTGCAGGGAAAAGAATAAAGGGAAGTGCTATTCCGGAAAAGATACCGAAAATTGCCAACGCATGCTCATTGCTATAGCCGTATTGCTGTAATGCCGCAGGGATAAAGACAGCTTCTGCGCTGCGAAGGATTGCAAGCACCAGCTTTGTGCCGGTAAGCGTACCGGCGAAAAATATAAGCGACCGGAGGATTTTACCTGAATCGGAGGAGTTTTTTGAGTTCTTTATAGAGCTTCTTTTTTTTGTACGGATTTTGAATGCAGCGGCTTTTTTGGAACTTCCGGAAAAAATGGGGATATCGAGTACGGACTTTAGCCGGAGTATATTATAAATGCAGGCGGCGATTTCGCCGATGACGACTCCGTATACTGCGATTTTGCAGCTGAAGGAGCCTGTGGCTTCTAACATGATGCAAAGAAAGCAGACAAAAGCCACGCGAAAAAGCTGTTCCATGATCTGAGAAATGGCGGGAACCTTTGCTTTCTTTTTTCCGTAAAAAAATCCGTTGATCATGGAGGAAATGCTGCAAAACGGAAAAAGCAGGCACAAGATCTTAAGGTATGAGGCACAGGACGACTCTAATAAAAAATAAACAGAAATTGGCTCGGCAAAAAGATAAACAATTAAGCTTAGAGAAACGGCAAGTCCCATTGACAATAGAAAAGCATATTTCAATATGTGGAGCTGCTCTTTTCTACCTGTTTCGGTTTTGTCTGTCTTAGCTGCGATCATCCCGGAAACCGCGGTTTGGATTCCGGCACCGTAAATTGTAAAGGTGATTCCATAGACGGTAAACAAAAGCTGATAGATACCAAGCAGCGTTTCGCCCATATGCCCGGCAAGGAATACGCGGTAAAAAAATCCGATGATCCTGGTCAGAAATCCGGCAAGTGTCAGAATAAGTGTACCGCGGAGCAAGGTGCCGTGAAAAAAAGCGAATTTTTTCCCTTTCATAGATATACCCCAAGTTTTGTCATACATTACATTTTATGTACTTTCGATTCGGATATGCATACAATATAGTATAAAATACAGAAGATTGGAGGGGGAAGATGATTTATTTTGATCATGCGGCTACGACACCCGTTTATCCGGAAGTATTTGAAGAAATGAAGCCGTTTTTAAAGGATTGCTATGCGAATCCTTCCAGCAGCTATGAATTTGGGCAGGATGCAAAAGAAATGATGGATAGGGCGAGGGGACAGATTGCAAAAACAATCGGAGCAAAAGCGGATGAGATTTATTTTACTGCGGGAGGAACTGAGGCTGATAACCAGGCATTGATCGGCACAGCAGAAATGCTGCAGAAAAAGGGAAGGCACATCATTACTTCCATGATTGAGCATCCCGGTGTATTAAAAACCTGTGAATACCTTGAAAAAAGAGGGTTTCAGATCACCTATCTGCCGGTGGACGAGGAAGGAATTGTTTCTCCGGAAAAACTGGAGGAAGCAATTCGGGAAGATACGATTCTTATCAGTGTCATGTATGCCAATAATGAAATCGGTACCTTGCAGCCGATCGGGAGAATCGGAGAGATTGCGAAGAAGCATCAGATTCTTTTTCACACAGATGCGGTTCAGGCATATATGCATGAAAAAATCGATGTGAATGAAAAAAAGTTAGACCTTTTGAGTGCCAGTGGACATAAGTTTGGTGCACCAAAGGGAGTTGGTTTTTTATATGTTAAGGATGGGATCATGCTTCCTGCATTTGTTCATGGAGGCGAGCAGGAAAAACAGAGGCGTGCCGGAACAGAAAATGTTGCAGGAATCGTCGGTATGGGAAAGGCATCTTCCATCGGAGAAAAGAATTTTGAAAAAAATCATAAAAAAATTTTAAAACTTCGGGAGTATTTAAAAGAAAAGCTTTTAGAGGAATTTCCGGATTGCCGGATCAATGGCTCGATGGAAGCACGACTGGATAATAATATCAATGTCAGCTTCAGGAATCTGGAAGCTGCCTCACTGTTACTTCTTTTGGATATGGATGGGGTCTGTGTTTCAGGAGGCTCCGCATGTCATGCGAAAAACCCGAATCCATCCCATGTGCTTCAGGCAATCCATGTACCGGAGGAATATATTCGGGGAACGATACGCATTACACTTGGAGCAGAAAATACCATCGGTGAAATTAATTATTTTATCCGTTGCTTAAAAGAGATCATTTTAGGCTTTCTTTGATGAAATTCCGTGTACTGTGAAAAGCCGGTCTTTTTCAAAATTGCATAAGCCGTTTCAAAATGAGAGCCAAGATATGTGGCTTCGTGGGCATCGGAACCCATTGTGATGATTTCTCCGCCAAGTTCTTTATAGCAGGCGAGGAGCGTTTCATGCGGGTTTGGATGCCCAAGTCCTTTGGTAAATCCAGCAGTATTGATTTCAATGCCCTTCCCGTGTTTTATGATTTCCCGGAATATTTCCCGTAAAAGCTCTTCATTTTCTGACATAGACCGGTTGATGAAGGCCTCTTTTGCGTGCTGCTCATTTTTTCCTTGGCGGATGGTGGGAGCGTAGCGCAGAACATAGTCAATATGCCCGTATACATCATAATCAAATCCCTGCTTTATGTTTTCAAGAGTTGCTTCATAGTATCTGGAAATTCCTTTTGTTTCTCCGGTTGTTTCCCAGTATATTTCTTCGTAGGGATCCATATTATCTACTAAATGTGTGGAGCCGATCACAAAGTCAAAGGGATAGCTTCCGGTCAACTCAAGGGCACTTTTTAGTACACCCTGTTTTAAACCTAATTCGACACCGATCCGGAACGGAAAATCCGGATATTTTTTTCGGAGCTTTTGGAGCGTGGCAAAATAAGAATCCGGATCAAAGACAAATTCCGGTTCATCTGTTTCCGATGGAAAGTCATAATCCATATGGTCGGTAAAGCAGACAGAGGAAAGGTTCTTTTCCAAAGCGGATTCGATGATGGATTCGAAAGAAGCCTCGCTGTCTGTAGAAAAATAAGAATGAACATGGTTGTCTGAAAAATTCATAATAATCCTCCATATTGAAATGCGAATGTCCGGAACGAAAAAAATCAATCGGAAATTTCTTCAATTCCATCAATATCTGTCGGAATGGTCATGGAATAGTTGGTGTAATATACGACGAATCCCGGTTTGGCTCCGTTCGGCTTTTTTAACTGTTTTTTCTGTACATAGTCAATTTCAGCCTTTTCCTGGTCTCTGGCTTTCGAATAATAGGCGGCAAGTCTTGCTGCTTCCTCAAAGGTCCGGTCAGGCAGTTCCTTCCCCTCGGTTTTCACAATCACATGAGAACCGGCAATCTGCTTGGCATGAAACCACCAGTCATTATTGTTTGCAATCTTAAAAGAAAGTTCATCGTTCTGATAATTGTTTTTGCCGACATACATATGAAAGCCATCCGAGCTTAAATAGTGGAGGGGCTTGCTTTTGGCATTGTCGCCCTTCTTTTTTTTCTTTCCGGAGTTTTTCTGCCTGATATATCCGGATTCTTCAAGCTCTTTTCTGATTTCGGAAAGATCGGCTTCGTTTTCTGCAATATCAAGAGCATTTGCGATGGAGCTTAGATGCTCTATTTCGTCCTTTGTTTCTGCTGTTTGTTTCGTCATGGCTTCAAAGGTGCGCTTTAATTTGGCATATTTATTAAAAAAACGCTTTGCATTTTCGACGCCGTTCTGCGTTTCGTCCAAAGGAATGGTAATTTCCTTTCCGGTATAATAATTTTCACAGGTCAGGCTTTTTTCACCGCCCTTCAGCTCATAGCCGTAGGTTGTTAAAAGCTCACCGTAAATTTTGTATTTTTCTCTTTTTTCCGTGTCCTTCAGCTGCTTTAGCTGGAGATCATATTTTTTACTGCTGCGTTCTAAGAGCGTCTGTGTAATATGTCTTAGATCGGCGGATTTTACGCGCATGCGATTTAGCTTTTCCTTTGTGTGATAGTAGTCATAGAGCATTCTGCTCGGACTTTCGTAGTTTTTTATCTGATAATCTGCTGACTGCGCGTATTCGGTCAGAGGAATCGAGGAAAATTCAACCGGTTCCTCCTTTCGAAAAACGATATGTGCTCTAAATTCATTCTTTTTGATCTGTTCACCTATTCGATAAAACTCCTGATAAAGCTTTTCTGCCTGTGCAGTATCCAGTGTCTGAAAACTATTTCTGGTCTCTAAATTTGTCCGAAACAGTATTTCATTGGCAAGAACAGAACTGTAGCCGGTAAAGGTACGGAAGAGTGCCTTGTCGAGAGGCATATTTTTTGCGTTCATTTTATCAAAAAAATCTTCCCGGGTGACAGTGAGCGGATCTGTTTTTTCCTGTGTGTTCGGAATAAAGTAATCCCTGCCCGGCAGTACCTCCCTTACGGAGCTTACAAGCAGGGAAATATGTTTAATACTGTCGATGATCGTATCTTTTTCATCGCAGAAAATAATATTGCTGTGTTTTCCCATCAGCTCCACATAGAGGCGCTTTTCTTTGTAGTCGCCCATTTCATTCAAATGCTCTAATTCGAAGCAGATCACACGCTCTAAGCCGATCTGTCTGATCTGCCTGATCCTGCAGTTGTTCAGATGCTTTCTTAAAACCATACAAAAGGTTGGTGCCTGCATCGGAGAAAGCTCTTTATCCTCTGTCAGATATAAGAGAGGCAGACTGGGACTGGCAGAGATGATCAAATGCTCCTGTGAGCGGAGCGTTTTTCCGTCAGCAGCCCTTCTGCTTGTCTTAATTGTTAAAAACAGCTTGTCGGATTCCGGCTGTGCTATTTTTGTGATCCGTCCGTCCTGCAATTTATTTTGTAATTCATAAACAAGATTTGCGATAACGATTCCGTCAAATGCCATAATATCCTCCTGATGTTTCTTTATGTCCAACGCTTGCCAGGCAAGCTATAGGGGCATGGACATTTTTTTGATCTTATAGTAGCACAAATCACCTGTTGCGAAAAGGCTCATTCCATAAAAAATTGGTAATGTCAACGGAAAACTTGTAAAAAAATCATTTGTATGTTACATTAATATATGTGTTTTTATGCATACAGAGTAAACAAACATTATAAGAATATAAGAAACGACAGGGAACGATAGGATTGTTCCCATGAGAAAAAGGTGGAAAGACGTGTTACGCTTTTTTTATGTAATTGTAGGAGATCTTCATCGGGCATGGATGATTCCGAAAATGGGATATTATGCAAAGCATCCGGAAAAATATTCGGAACGCTTTCGATATGAATATGACAGACACTGCATTCGGTTGATGAATAAGAGGGGAAGAATTTCCACAGAGGCCTTTGGTATGGAAAATCTTCCGAAAGAAGAAGGCTATGTGATGTTTGCCAATCATCAGGGCAAATATGATGCGTTAGGCATTATGCTTTCCCATGATGAACCCTGTTCCATCGTTATGGATGCGGCACGGTCAAATATGCCTCTTGTGAAGCAGTTTATCGATCTGGTCGAGGGAAAGCGCTTAAAGCTTGACGATCTGAGGCAGGCAGCCGGAGTAATCCGGGAAGTGACCGAAGAAGTCAAGGAAGGAAGAAAATTTATCATTTTTCCATCCGGCGGTTACAAGCACCGGAATGGAAATTATGTGGATCCGTTTAAGCCGGGAAGCTTTAAGAGTGCGATGAAGGCAAAGGCACCAATCGTACCGGTGGCGCTTTTTGATTCCTGGAAGGTATTTGATCTATGGTCATTAAGGAAGATAAAAACCAAGGTTTTCTTTTTAAAACCGCTTTATTATGAAGAGTATAAAAATATGACATCGAAAAAAATCTGTGAGCTTGTGTATCAAAGAATCTGCAAGGCAGTAGAGCTTGCAGACCAGCCGGAGCTTGCGGTTTTACAGTAAGAGGCACGGTGTGTGCCTATGATCAGGGAGGTAGTCATGGTAAAGATAGATACCATTGCCCACACGACAGAAGCTGGAGAGCTTTCACCGGAACAGCTTAATGAAGAGCAGACGATTCTTTCAGGAAAGTTCGGCGGAACCTGCTATGCGAAGGAGGGCTATGAGACAATAAGGCAGCAGCCTTTGGAGAAAGCCTTAAAGCGCGCGGAGAGAACAGCAGCAAGCGGGCATCATTCTGTCTTTCAGCATGGGATGATCACCATGGAGATTGTTTGTCCGAAGATGATCGCGATGCTCCTCAATTCCATCGGAATCTCAAATACATCAGAAAAAAGTGCAAGATATACACAGATGCGGCCGGAGACAGAGTTAGAAAATGAACTTTATAAGAAGTGGCACGACAAGATTTTTTCGGAGATTGAAAGAGTATATGGTGACTTATTTGAAGACAGGGAAAGGGATAAGCTTGCCTATGAAAATGCCAGATATATGATTTCTGTATTTTGTGAGACTTCTATGGTGTATTCCCTGCCGTTCCGGAATATTTTTTATGTGATGGATTTTACGGACCGCATGGTGGAAAGTCTGGAAAAGTTAGATGGAGGCTTTAATGAGCGTTTAAAAAAGGAACTGAAATCATTAAAAGCTGCTCTTTTCGGTGTCGTAGGCAAACAGAATTTCCATGAAACGAAAAATGACTATTTCCGGTTTATGCCTGTTCAGGCAACAGGAGTGTTTGATGATGACAACATAGAGTATTACGGAGATGTTTATACAGCAAAGCTTCAGGCTTCCTTTGCGCAGGTGGCACAGCAGCAGAGACACAGGACAACCAGGGTGAAGATTAATTTCAGCGGAAAAGATGCAGAGGAATTTGGGTTTTATATTCCGCCGATTCTGAAAGGTACGCCGCTTGAGGAGGAATGGCTTGAAGACATTCGAAGTGTAAAGGAGGTATATCCTCAGGGAACTTTGGTTTCGGTAACGGAACAGGGACTTTTTGAGGATTTTGTTCTGAAATGCAAAGAGAGGATGTGCGGCAGGGCACAGCTTGAGATCATGGAAGATACGGCACTTCTTGTCAGCCGTTTTGCAGAGCATCCGGAAAATCTGTCCGGAGCCAACAGAAAGCGTCTGGAGAGAATGCTGATCGGTGACAAGCCATGTGCAAGATGCGGATATTCCGATTTTACCTGCACGGAAGGGTGCAAATGGGGGATAAAGGGAGCGTTGTCAAGGAAGATATAGGAACTTGACATGAAATTATGTTAAAAGTATACTAGTATAGCAGATTTATGTTTCAAAAAGATAGATCTTTTGGAGAGGAGAGAATAAGATGGAGAGTAGACATATGAAAAATCATATGGCAGAAAAAAGATTGACTGCAACGGTTATTTCTGTTGTTTGGGAACGCGTGACAATGCATCTGACTGTGCAAATTTCAGGAAAAGATGGATCAAAATTTTCAGATATCGACCGGTTGAAGTTTTATGCAGTAGATAAATCTTATACTCCACAAGCGATGTTTATTCGGGAAAAAATGTCTGAGGATAAGATAGAGCTTTCTTTAAATGTTTCAAATACAGGCGACTGCAGAGCGCTTGCTGTTGGAGGCTACTTTATTTATGCCTGCCTCGGAAATGAGATTTTAGCGAAATGCGTGACCGGACATGAACTTGTACCTCAGATGGAAAGTGTATCCAGATGCTTTTTACATAGCAACAGGAGTAAAGGCTATCTGGTGAATTTTTTTGTTTCTGACGGTGAAGAGGATCTGCCGTTTTTCATGCATGTGCTCTATACGAAAAAAGGCGGTATGAATCCGGGGAAGGACAGCGATATTCTCCGTTCCGCTGCAAAAAGTCCTTTTACAACGCTTAAAAAGAATGGCGGCAGGATACGCTGGCGCACTTATTATAAAAATGAAAGAAAGAAATATGCGAATAAGAAAAAGACGGTGCTTTTTATGACAGAGCAGAGTGACAAGCTTGGCGGGAATCTGGTGGCAGTCAAGGAGCAAATGGAGCGCATGGGGTTAGATAAGGAATATGAGATCATGACTTCTGCAAGACCTGCCTCGTATATACCACAGTCACACCAGAGCACAAAAGAGCTTTTGACGAAGTTGGCGAAAGCCCAGACCGTTTATATTGACGATCATGTACCGATGTTTGACTGGCTTTTCTTAGATAAAAAAACAACCGTGATCCAGTTATGGCATGCAGGAGCAGGTTTTAAATCCTCCGGCTACAGCCGGTGGGGACATCTTGGATGCCCGGCGCCGGTGAGCTGCCACAGACAGTACAGCTATGGAATTGCCGGTTCCAAACAGATTGGGATTTTCTTTGCAGAAGTATTCGGTATCAATGAGGAACAGATTCTTCCTACCGGGATGCCGCGAATGGATGAGTATTTAGATCCGGATTATAGGACGAAGACCGAAAAGATGCTCTATGAAAAATATCCGATGTGTAAAGGGAAAAAGGTGATTTTGTTTGCGCCGACCTATCGTGGAAAGAGCAGAAAAGACGCCTACTATCCGTATGAGAGGATAGATTTTGACAGGCTTTACGAGTTTTGCGGCGAGGAATATGTTGTCTGGTTTAAGATGCATCCATGGGTGAAAGCACCTGTTCCGATTAAAGAGGAGCACAAGGATCGTTTTCTGGATCTAGGAACCTATCCGAATATCAATGATCTGTTTTATCTGACGGAGATTTTGATCACGGATTATTCTTCTAATATTTTTGAATATAGTTTAATGCGTAAGCCGATGCTGTTTTTTGCCTTTGATAAAATCCAATATTCATTTTCCAGAGGCTTTCACAGGGATTATGAAGAAGCTGCACCGGGAAAAATCTGCTATGAGTTTGATGGACTGATGGTGGCATTGGAGAATAAGGATTACGAATATGAGAAGGTAAATGAATATGTAGACAAGCATTTTGACTATATTGACAGCAATGCTTCAAAACGCGTGATTGAATGGACTTTACTCGGAAAGATGCCGGAGGATATTAAAAAAGCAATCGAGAAGAGGCAAAATGAAATTAAATACATGCATTCGCTTGATTTTTCAGAGCTTGAGGAAATGAATGAAGAAGAAGAGGAGGAAAATTCATGAATATCGCTACGATTTTTGCCGGTGGAAAGGGAGTTCGAATGGGCTCCGGTATTCCAAAGCAGTTTTTGGAAATCAATGGAGAGCCGGTTTTGGTGCATACATTAGAATTGTTTCAGGAACATGATATGATCGATAAGATTTACGTATCTGTATTGAAAGAATACGTTGAAAAGACGAGAAGGCTCGTAAAGCGTTTTCAGCTTGATAAGGTGGTTTCCATCATTCCGGGCGGAGAAACGGCACAGGATACGATCTATCAGCTTTTAAAAGAGGTGGAAAGGGAAAATGACGGGGACTCCATCGTACTTTTACATGACGGAGTGCGCCCGTTTGTATCCTACGATACGATTAAAAATAATATTGACAGTGTGAAAGAATATGGTAATGCGATTACGACGACCTCCTGTTTTGAAACGATACTTCTCAGTGAGGACAGTGTCAATGTCGATAAAGTTCCGTACAGGAAAAATACCTATGCAGCACAGGCACCGCAGAGCTTTTATTTGAAGGATATTATTGCGGCACACGATGAGATCAGAAAGGTCAATCCGACCTATGAAGATATGGTAGATGCCTGCACGATTATGACGACACTCGGAAAAGAAGTGCATATGATTCCGGGAAACCGCGGAAATATCAAGGTAACGACACCGGAGGATGTTTATATGTTCCGTGCACTCTTAAATTATAAGGAGAATGAACAGACCTTCGGTATTGGTCTGACCAATGGTATCCGTTAAAACGGACAGTGAAATTATAAAAGGAGAACAGACGATGGGAAATTATCAAGAGAGTCCGGATAATGAGGTTTTGCAGACGGACCTGGAAAATGCAGTCTCTTTGGCTGATACGTTTTCTGATTTAAGGGGAAAGAGAGTTTTTATTACGGGAGCGACGGGACTGATCGGTTCCCAGATTGCAAAATATCTGTTGTGTCTGAACCGGTTAAAGGATTTTCAGACGACCGTGCTTGCATATGTCAGAAGTGAAGAAAAGGCAAAGAGGATTTTTCCGTATTTGGATGAAAGAGAGGATCTGATTCTTGTATTCGGAGATATCAATGAGGCAGTTTCCTATGATGGTGAGGTGGATTATATTATTCACGGAGCCAGTGCGACCAGTTCGAAATATTTTGTTTCTCATCCGGTAGAGACGATTCACACAGCCATAGCCGGTACAGAAAATGTTTTGGAATTTGCGAAGAAGAAAAAGATAGAAGGTCTTGTATATCTTTCCTCTCTGGAGGTATATGGTACTCCGGATGCTGATGCAGGGCTTATTTCAGAAAAGGATTATGGTTATATTGAGCCGCTTAGCGTGAGAAGCAGCTATTCGGAAGGAAAGAGGATTGTCGAATGTCTGCTGGCTTCCTATGCGGAAGAATATAAGGTGCCTGCAAAGATTGCAAGGCTTTCCCAGACATTCGGGGCAGGCGTGGAATATGACGACGGCAGGGTATTTGCGGAATTTGCACGTTCTGTGCTCGAAAAGAAGGATATTGTACTGCACACGGAGGGGAGAACGGTCAGAAGCTACTGCTATACGATGGATGCCGTGACTGCCATTTTAACAATATTGCTGAGAGGCGGGACAGGAGAGGCATATAATGTCACGAATATGGATACCGCCATTTCTATTTATGATATGGCAAAGCTTGTATGCGATACGAACAAGGATGCAGGAATCCATGTCGTAAAGGATATTCCGGAGGATGCCAGCGGATTCGGCTATAACCCGGAGATGATCATAAAGCTTGACAGCAAAAAACTGGAGAAGCTTGGCTGGAAGGCAACAGTGAATCTGGAAGAAATGTTTCAGAAATTAATCGAAGGATGGAGGAAATAATCATGGGAATGACAATGACACAGAAAATCCTGGCGGCACATGCAGGACTGCCTTCTGTAGAGGCGGGGCAGCTTATAGAGGCAGATTTGGATCTGGTACTGGCAAATGATATTACGGGACCGGTCGCAATCCATGAAGTAGAAAAATTAAATAAAAAGACAGTGTTTGACAAGGATAAGGTAGCGTTGGTGCCGGATCATTTCGCACCGAATAAGGACATTAAATCGGCTGAGCATTGTAAATGCGTGAGAGAATATGCAAAGGAGCATGATATTACCAACTATTTCGAAGTGGGTGAAATGGGAATTGAGCATGCGCTCCTGCCGGAAAAGGGATTGATCGTAGCAGGAGAGACCTGTATCGGAGCAGATTCCCATACCTGTACATATGGCGCGCTCGGTGCGTTCTCTACGGGGGTCGGAAGTACAGACATGGGCTGCGGCATGATCACGGGACAGGCATGGTTCAAGGTGCCGTCCGCGATTAAGGTGGTTTTGAAGGGAAAGCCGAAAAAATGGGTGAGCGGCAAGGATGTGATCCTGCATCTGATCGGTATGATCGGTGTGGACGGCGCATTGTATCGTTCGCTTGAATTTACCGGAGACGGCGTTGCAAATCTTTCCATGGATGACCGTTTTTCGATTGCGAATATGGCAATTGAAGCAGGTGCGAAAAACGGCATCTTTCCTGTCGATGAGAAGACGATTGCTTATATGGAAGAGCATTCTAAAAAGAAATATACGGTTTATGAGGCAGATGAAGATGCGGTTTACGATGAAACTTATGAGATTGATTTAAGTACATTAGAGCCGACCGTGGCATTTCCGCATCTTCCGGAGAATACCAAGACTGTAAAGGAAGCCGGAGAGGTGACGATCGATCAGGTAGTGATCGGTTCCTGCACAAACGGAAGAATTGAAGATTTAAGAACAGCGGCGGAAATCCTAAACGGGCGTAAGGTAGCAAAGGGAATCCGCACGATCGTGATTCCGGCAACTCAGGCGATTTATCTTCAGGCAATGGAGGAAGGTCTTGTAAAAATCTTTATTGAGGCAGGTGCGATTGTAAGTACACCGACCTGCGGACCGTGTCTTGGCGGGTATATGGGGATTTTAGCAGCAGGGGAACGGGCAGTTTCTACGACAAACCGCAACTTTGTCGGACGTATGGGACATGTGGATTCTGAGGTCTACTTGGCAAGTCCTGCCGTAGCTGCGGCAAGTGCCGTGACCGGAAAGATTTCTGAGCCTTCTGAGCTTGGAATTTAACAGAAAAATGGTCTGATATTATCAAAATATTATCAAAAAGTTTATAAATAATCTGATAGAAAAGAGGTAGAGATATGAAAGCATGTGGTACGGTTCATAAATATGGAGATAATGTAGATACTGATGTGATCATTCCGGCAAGATACTTAAATTCTTCCGATCCAAAGGAGCTTGCAAAAAGCTGTATGGAAGATATTGATCCGGAGTTTGTTAATAAGGTGAAGGAAGGAGATATCATGGTTGCCAATAAGAATTTCGGCTGTGGTTCTTCCAGGGAGCATGCGCCGATCGCAATTAAGGCATCCGGGATCAGCTGTGTGATTGCAGAGACCTTCGCAAGGATTTTTTATCGAAATTCCATCAATATCGGATTGCCGATCATTGAGTGCCCGGAAGCAGCAAAGGAGATTGAAGCGGGTGATACCGTTGAGGTTGATTTTGACAGTGGCATGATCTACGACAGGACAAAGGGAACGGAATATAAGGGACAGGCATTTCCGCCTTTTATGCAGAAGATCATCAAAGCAGAAGGGCTTATCAACTATATCAATGAAAAGAATCAGGCATAAGAAATTATGCCTTTTTAAATTAATGATAAAAAATATCATTAATACCGGACCGGTAGATATTTTAGTGAGGACAGGCAAAGGAGTGGCAAAATGTTAATAAGAAATAAAGTCTTTAAAAAGTTATTTGTTTTGACTATTATTTTTTCTTTGTTGGCAAATCCGTATCCTGTTATAGCTTCTGCGGAGGCAGAAGAGACAGAACAGACGGAAATGCCCGGAAATGAAAACAACGAAGAAAATACGGATAAGGAAGCAGATGATACAGCTTCGCAGCCGGAAGAAAATACAGATCCGGCAACCCTTCGTCTGGTTTTTACATCTGATATTCACGGACAGCTTACAACGGCTGATTATGAAAATGGCGGAAATGATTTTACTTCCGGTGGATATTCGAGAGCGGTGACATTACTGAGGAAGGCAAGAGCTGAGGTCGATGCGAACAATTCCCTGCAGTTTGATCTGGGAGATAATCTTTATGATTATACAACCGATTATATCTATAATTATGATCAAAATATAGTACAGCCGATTTATGAAACACTTGCCAAAATGAATTATGATGCAATCACACTTGGCAACCATGAATTTGATTATACACTAGGCTATCTGCAGAATCAGCTTACAAAATCGGGATTGTCAGATAAAGTGGTCCTTTCTAATGTAAAAAATGCGGTAACGAAGAAGACGGTCTGGGCGGAAAATAAGATTATAACAAAAGAATTAAAGACAGATTCGGGAAATACTCTTACGGTAAAGGTTGGTTTGATCGGTGAGACGGTTCCGAAACTATCCAAAAAAAGAACCAGTTATACAGGGATATTGGAGTCGGAAGATGTTGTTGAAAATGCGAAAAAGGAGGCGGCTGCCCTGCGTGCAAAGGGAGCTGATGTTGTTGTTGTGTTGGCTCATTCCGGTATAGGCGGAAAAGATCCGGAGTATATGGCAGTCAATGCCGGGTATGCTGTTTCCAAGATTGAAGGAATCGATGCAGTTTTGTGCGGTCATGCGCATAAAACTTTTCCGGATAAGGATAAGGCAACAATCTATGATTATCTGCCCGGTGTGGATCTGAAGACAGGACTGGTGAATGGAAAACCGTTAGTGCAGGTTAAAAACAGAGCGACAAATGTTGGTATTGCTGATTTGAAACTGGCGATGAAGGATGGCAAGGTGACGGTAGTTGGAGCAGAGACGGATGTACGAAAGGTAGATGAAAATACGGAAATTGATCCTGAGATAGAAGCCGGATTTGGAAATTGGGCAAACATTTTTATTACGGATTGCAGTGAGGTTTTATGTAAAATTGACGAGGATACACAGTTCCAAAATTATTTTGGTGCTTTAGAAGATACGGATGCTATTCAGTTTTTGAATGATATCAAGATTTCCTTTGCGCTCAAATATACGAGATCGACAGCGACGGAGTATATGAAATATCCGGTTGTCGCAGCATCGAATTATATTAAATATGGTTCGGAGGACGATAATGATTATGTGAATATTACGAAGAATTTTAAGCGTGCCGGAATTTATCAGTTAGCGACATACCGGTCCCAGATATATTTATATCAGATGACCGGTGCGCAGATAAAAGAATGGTTAGAGTGGTCGGCAAGCTGCTATGAGGAGCCGGGAAAAAATGTTTTAATATCACCGGGGGAAAATCCGGATTCTCCGATTACAAAAGTGATCCGTTATCAGTATGATAAAAATCTTCAATATGCTTTAAAGGAAGAATATTTGAATAACTGGGATAAGCTTTACTTTTTTGATGGTTTGGAGTATACGATTGATACGACCGTGAGTCCGAGATATGATGAGAGTGGAAATCGCATTTCGGATTCAAATAGGATTACCTCTCTTTCGAGAAATGGAAGGATGATCGCAGATGGAGATATTTTTGTGGTTTCCACACATGCACTTCCCAGTAATGCTCTTTTTTCACAGATGAATCCGACAAAGATCATGCGGACGACACCGGAAGAATATCAGGAATATCAGGTGAATTATTTAAAAAAGATTGCACAGGTTGGAACATTGGGAAGCTTGACCGATCATAACTGGCAGTTAAAGTTTTCAGATGCGTATAATTATCTTGTAAAGAGCAGTGTTCAGGCTGAAAATCTTTTGGAGAACAGGCAGTGGCTGCCGGAGGTTCTGGGAACTTCGGAAAACGCGGGATATTATATGGCGGATTTTACAAGGAGATCCACAGAGGATACGGAAGGCCCGTGTTTAAATGCAGTTGCTGTCCAGGATGATACATCAAGAAAAAGTGTAGCTGTGACCGCATTGGCTTCTGATATTTCAGATCTTGCATCGTTACAGTTTATCCGTGGGAAATATACTGCGAAAAGCGGTGTCTGGGATACGGACAGCGTAAGTAAATTAACAAATGGAAGTACATTCCGTGCTGTTGAGAATGGAATTTATTCTATTTTAGCAAGGGATGGAAAGGGAAATCGAAGAATTGCCTATGTCAATATATTAAATATCAATAAGAATGCACTGGAAGTACCGGAGGTAGATAATTATACGAACCGAAAGACTTATATTTCCGGAAAGGCAGAGCCGAATACGACGGTTTATTTTCGGGTTGAAAATGGGAAATTATATTCTTCGAAAGTAAATGCCAGCGGAAGATTTAAGTATAAGCTGGCACCACAGGTTGCGGGCTCTACGATTTATGTCTATGTTAAGGATAAAAAGGGGAGGACAAGTGCGAGGACAGTTGTGTTTGTGAAACGGACCGGACCGAACAAGCCTGCTTTGGATACAATCAAGTCTTCTTCCAAGGTGGTTTCAGGAAGAATACGTGATACTTACGCCTATCCGATGCTATTGGTCAACGGAACGAAGCTTTATGTTCCAAATGCTGCAGTCAAATCTTACTATTTAAAGTCTGAATTTTATAATACAAAATACAGTGTGAAAATTTGTCCGACTAAAATTAACTCTGACGGAAGCTTTAAGATGACATTAACGAAGTATCCTCCTGCAAAATCAGTGATTCAGTTGAGAACGACAGATGTTGTCGGAAGATGCAGTTTAGGAACGAAGGTCAGATGTAAGCTGGTTGTACCGAATCAGCCTACGGGCAGCTCTGAGGTAACAAATCTATCGCGTGTCGTTTGGATCTATGGGAATCAGAAATGTTCCGGAGCAGGTGTTTTAATCGGGAAGAAAAAGTATTATACGGGAAGTGTGACGTACAATAAAACGCTGAAAAAATATGCGTATAAAGTAAAAATTCCAAGAACGGATTCTACCTCCGTATTGAAAGCCTATATTAAAAATTCCAAAGGACGGAGTAAATTTTTACAAATAAGACCAAAGGAAGTCGTTCCGAATACACCGGTGTTATATACACTTAAAAGCGGAAGCAGGCTGATTCGGGGAAAGGTAGATATGGTCGGTGCTCCTGTGAAAGTCAGACTTTCGGTCAGTGGCAGAAAATGTGTGGCAAAGGTGGAGGCGAATGGAAAGTTTTCTGTTAAATTGAAACACCCACTGAAGCGGAGAGCAAAGATTGCCTGCAGGGCAGTGAATAGTGCAGGAAGCAGTTTGATTGGAAAAGCTGTTGTTCAATAAGAATTATGAAATACAGATGAAAAAAAGATGGGGCAAAATGGAGGCTGCTGAAAAAGTAGTCTCGGCAAAATGCCACATCTTTTTTCGTTTATATTAACTTTGGTTCAGCAGGGCATCTTCTTCCAGAATGGAAGACACTACCCGTTCACAGTTATTATGATCCGTATTTGCGAAAAAGGCATCGACACGTTTTTGGTATTTATCTTCCATGACGCAGTCCCGCTCGATGGCTCCGATGATTCCTGCAACGGCTTCTTCGTAAGTTGTGCATACAGGGCCAAAGCCATCCGTTTCGTAGTCAAAATACCCTTTTTCATAGACCTGTCCTTCATAAAAGGTATCTCTGTCAAACTGTGTGTAGACCAAGCCCTTTTTCATATAGGAAAAATCAAATGCTACACTGGAATAATCCGTGACCAGGAGGGCATTTTCGATAAATTCCTTTTGGTAGTCCGGTTTATCCTGATGGATTTTGATGATGTCATTTCCGGTGAAGTCCTTTATTTGTCCGATATGGTTGATATGCAGGCAGAATTTTCCGGTATATCCGTGCTTTTTCATGCATGCTAACAGGCGTTCATCATTGATCAGATTTTGGTAAAAACGATAGTATGCAGATTTTTTAAAGACCGGATTATATTCTCTTTCACCTGTACTTGTATCAATTGGTCTGGCCAGTGCGCTTCTCCATGTCGGTAAAATGAGTATTTCCTTTTTTGCTTTTTCGGGAATCAGGGCATCATAGCGCGGAAATCCGGTAAGCTTTACCTCGTGTTCGGTATAGTGATAATCACCGTGCAAAATGGATTCATATTCCGGTTTTGCAGCAGTGATAAAAATCCGAATATTTTTATTAAATTTATTCAGCCATTTGGAAGAGTTTTTTTCTGTGATTCCGTGCTGAAGGAAAACGATATCAAAATGGTACATATTTTTCATGTACTCTAAATTTTCGTCAAAGGCATTGGTCACATATTCATCAATATGGGCAGAAATGATTTTTTCTGCCAGTAAAAAATACACCTTATAGCGAAGGGAGTCATGAGGAATGACTTTTCCGTATTTTTTCATCCGGCGATAGTCCTCTGAGCTTTTTGAAATCGTAAAGTAGGGTTTGACACCCTTTGGCTTATGTCTGCTGATGTATTTGAAAAATGCCTCACCGTTATCTCTTGCTATATTGATCCGGTCGGATATCAGCCAGACCTTTTTCCTTTTCAGTTTTTTTAATATTCTGGCGGCATACCGGCAGAATACCTCTTGCTTTTTTCCTTCTTCCCATAGCTGTTTGCAAAAACGTTTTTCACATTCATTGTAGCTTTTTTTATCTGCAGGTTTGATATAGATATATTTGTCCTCTGCCGTAGTTTCAACAAGGTAATTTCCGAATAATCCGTAAGCGTACTCCAGTTCACCGGAAATGCCTGAAAATTTGTCGAATTTTGGAGTGATGTAGCATCGTGTCCTGTTTTCCGTATGGATAATCATAATACGCATTGATTCGATTTTTCTGGCAGGAATTTCGACATAGAAAGCGCGTCTTCTGCCGTATTCGGAAAACAATGCTTTTTTGGTGCTGTGAATATAATCAGAAAATTCAAAGTAATAACGCTTTCTGTCCTGATTGACAAAGGCAATCTGGTAATCTTCATCACGGAGCCAAAGGTTAACAAGACCCTGGACGCAGAGTCGTCCCCCTTTCATTTTCATGGAAGTGATCGTAACAAATTTATGGGCACCGAGATAGGTCAGACGGATGTCTCCGAGTGTGATCAGACCTTTATTGTACTCGATTCGGTCATTGATATCGCAGTTGTATTTTATGTCAAAGGCGAGCTTATAATGCCAGCTGTTGCAGTTCCTTTGCTCTTTGATGATCTTATCATCAATCTGTTTTAAAATTGTCCGGATAAATTCAAGGTAACTTTCTGCTTCTGCTTCGGTTAAAATACCTTCAGGAATTTCATGGCGGATACGCCATTTGGTATCATACATGACAACGTACTGGATATACTCCAAAACACGGTCATATTTTTCTTTTGATAGATTTAACAATGTTATAAATCCTAATTCTTCTGTTTCAAGATACCAGTTTTTGCTGCGGAGTTTATTTTGCATGGCAGAGGTGCCGTCGTCACGCATCCGATAATAGTATAGAGCATTTTTCAAAACTCCGTATCTACATTTTTCTAATATAATAGAATTGACATATAAACAATCCTCGGCATACCTGATTCGTGTTTCAAATTCATGACCTCTTGCCGCATCGGCTGTAACAAAGGCACTGCTTAGGGAGAGCTGGATATAGTCATAATCTTTTAAAATATCGACAACACGGTCTTCTTCAAATTTATAATCGAGATAGTGCGGCTCGTCCATTTGCCCGAAAAAGCGGATTCTGCCGGCAACAATATCGATTTCGCCCTGATGTGTCTCGAAAAAATCATACACATTTTGAAATGTTTCCGGACTCCATTTGTCATCTGCGTCTAAAAAATTTACATATTTTCCCTGAATATAAGGAATACCATTGTTTCTTGCGGCGCCGACACCGGCATTATCCTGTTTGACATAAATGATATTTTCAGGATAAAGAGCTTTATATTTGAGGCAGATTTCTTCACTATGGTCTGTGCTTCCGTCATTGACCATGATGATCTGAATATTTTCTTTAAAACCAATGGTTTGTTCTATTACAGAAAGCAATGTTTCTTCCAAATAATCTTCTACATTATAGATTGGTATGATTACAGAAAATTTATATTGGTACATTTTCCCCTCCCCATGAGAAACACCTTGCCGGTTTTTTTCTTTATTTAGTGTATCACCACAAACAAATAATATACCATAAATTGGCGGGTATGTAAAGAAACGGGGGTTGGAAAAAAAGAGACAAAGTATTATTTCAATAAAATCAAAACATTGCTTTTTCTGAAATAACATTGTAAAATAGGGAAATAATAAAATTTAGAAAATGCGTGCATGAGACGAAAGGAGACGGACATGGAAAGGAAAAGCATTTGGTCAAAGTATTCCGATGAGGATAGAGAGAGACTGGAGGTTTTGTGTAAGGATTACCGTGATTTTTTAAGTGTCGGAAAGACGGAGCGGGAGTGTGTAACGGAAATCATCAGACAGGCGGAAACGGCCGGATATAGTGATTTGGAACAGCTTATCAGGGAGAAAACACCGCTTCAGGCAGGAGATAAGATCTATGCGGTCGGGATGAAAAAAACAGTGGCGATGTTTTGCATCGGAAAAAGACCGTTGGAAGAGGGGATGAATATCTTAGGGGCACATATTGATTCGCCGAGACTTGATATCAAACAGAATCCCTTATATGAAGACGGTGATATGGCATATTTAGATACACATTATTACGGTGGAATCAAAAAATACCAGTGGGTGACTCTGCCTCTGGCAATTCACGGTGTGGTTGCGAAAACGGACGGTCAGACACTGGATATCTGTATCGGTGAAAAGGAAGACGATCCGGTGTTCTGTGTCTCTGATCTGCTGATTCATCTGGCGGGAGAACAGATGGAGAAAAAGGCTAATAAGGTAGTTGAGGGAGAAAACTTAGATATCCTGATCGGCAGCATTCCTTTGGAGGAAAAGGAAAAAGAAAAAAAGAAGGAGTTAATTAAAAAAAATATATTAAGAATTTTAAAGGAACAGTATCAGATGGATGAGGAAGATTTTCTGTCTGCAGAGCTTGAGGTCGTACCGGCAGGAAGGGCAAGAGAGCTTGGATTTGACAGGAGTATGATCCTTTCCTATGGTCAGGACGACAGGGTGTGTGCATTTACTTCCTTAGATGCAATGTTAAAGGTTGAAGCTCCGGACAAGACTTCCTGCTGCCTTTTAGTAGATAAGGAGGAAATCGGCAGTGTCGGCGCCACAGGCATGCGTTCTCATTTTTTTGAAAACACGGTGGCGGAGATTTTGAACCTGATGGGACATTACAGCGAGCTTTTATTAAGGAGAACATTAAAAAACAGCCGTATGCTTTCTTCGGATGTGAATGCCGGGTTTGATCCGCTGTATGCAGGTTCTTTTGAAAAGAAAAATGCTTCTTTCTGCGGATATGGAGTTGTGTTCAGTAAATTCACCGGAAGCCGCGGAAAGTCCGGTTCAAATGATGCGAATGCTGAATATATGGCCGCACTTAGGAAGATCATGGACGATAATCAGGTCTATTACCAGACGGCAGAGCTTGGAAAGGTCGATATCGGCGGGGGCGGAACGATTGCATATATCCTGTCCCTGTATGGGATGGAGGTCATTGACTGCGGCGTGGCAGTACTTAGTATGCATGCGCCTTGGGAGGTGACCAGTAAGGCAGATGTTTATGAAGCATGGAAATGTTATATTGCTTTCTTAAAGAATGCTTAATCGGGATTTTTTGGAACCGCGAAGAGAAATAATCTTTGCAGCATGCTTCTGTAATAGCTTTTATCTCTGACATCTGCGGATTCTCCGGCTAAGATCGGGAACTGATAGAGCAGGGTTCCGTTCTGGTAATATTTTTCATATCCGACGATGTCCCCCTTACGGATGGGTGCTTTTAAACGGGATGGAAGCTCGGTTTTATGTGTGACGGTGTCTCTTGCGGAAAGGGTGAACTGCAGCTTTTCGGAAGTCTTGCATTGCAGGGAAATGTCATCCTTTGATGAATGAAAGATTGAAAGAAGCCTTGGAACCGGCACAGGGGAAATTTTGATCTGTTTATAGTTTTGAAAACCATAATCCATCAGTTTCCTTGTGTCGCTCCATTTATAGGTTTTGTGCGGCGGGAAACCGGAGGCAAGGACGGAGGAGATCAAGGTCATGCCGTTTCTTTTCGCAGCACCGCAGAAGCAGTAGCCGGCGTTCCCGGTATATCCGGTTTTAATCCCGATTGCACCCGGATAGGAGGTTAGAAAAAGGTTGTGGCTATGGATCTGATAGCTTTGTTTCTTTTTTAATTCCTGAAATGAATAGGATTGAGTTCCGATGATCTTTAGAAAATCTTTGTTTTTGATTGCATATCCGGCAATCTTACACAGGTCGGCAGCGGTTGTATAATGCTTTTTATCATCTAATCCGTTCGGTGTGACGAAATGAGTGTGCTTACAGTTTAAAAGTCTGGCTTTCTTATTCATTTTTTCTGCAAAGCCCTCTACAGAGCCGCCGATATGCTCGGCAATTGCGACGGCAGTATCATTATGCGATTCTAGCATCAGCGAATACAGGAGATCCTTTAAGTAAAAGGTATCTCCTTTTTTTGCGTTTAGCTGGACATCCGGCATAGAAGCCGCATATCCGGAGAACCGTATCTTGTCTGTCTGCTTTCCCTCCTCTAAAGCAATAATACAGGTCATGATCTTCGTAGTGCTTGCCATCGGCAGCTTCTCTGTTTCATTTCTTCCGTAGATAACACGGTTTGTGTCAGGATCATAAAGACAATACGCTCTTGCATACATGCCTTTTATGGGTGCTGATTTCTTAGGAATGTCAAAATCACTTCCTAAATAAGTTGTCACCTTTTGGTAGTTACGGGGGATTTTTTTATGGAAAGGGGGATAGCTCTGCAGGATCTGACCATTATTCCGGAAATAGAAACAGGTAATGGGGATCAGGAGTACAGTAAAAAAAATGATGATGCTTGATTTGATAAGGTTAAGATGCATAGCAGACTCCATACTGCAGGGAATGACCGGCAGACGATAAAATTCTTTTTACAAAATATGTGGTAAGGGATTCGTTTATGTCAAAACTTCACAAAAAGGGTATTGCTATTTTCTGCCAAAAGAGATAGAATTATACTCGGTGTAAATTTGTTCTATGAATTGGCATATGCCAAATAAATACTATAATATGGAGGGCTGAAAATGAGTAACACAAACACTTTATCGGCAAGAGACAGAATCCTGTCCTTTGTTGATGAAAACAGTTTTGTTGAAATCGGTGCCGGCATCACGAAGCGCAGCACGGATTTCAACATGCAGGAAAAATCAGCACCATCGGACGGTGTTATCACCGGATATGGTCTGGTGAAGAACACACCTGTCTATCTCTATAGTCAGGATGAGTCGGTGCTTGGCGGAACCATTGGTGAGATGCACGCAAAAAAGATCGCGCATATCTATGAGCTGGCGATGAAGACAGGAACTCCTGTAGTCGGATTCGTAGATTGTGCCGGTATGCGTTTACAGGAATCTACCGATGCTTTGGCAGGCTTTGGAAAAATTTATAAAATCAAAGCAAAGGCTTCCGGAGTGGTACCGCAGATTACGGCAATTTTCGGTAATTGCGGCGGTGGCGTGGCAGTTTTGGCTGCGATGAGTGATTTTACTTATATGGAAGCGGCAAACGGGAAATTATTTGTCAATGCACCAAATACTCTGGATGGAAATTATGTAGATAAGCTCGATACGGCTTCCGCAGATTTCCAAAAGACTGCTTCCAATGTGGATATAGTCATAGAAGGAGAGGCAGAGCTGTTAGAAAGTCTGAGAGATCTGGTTTCTGTTCTTCCGGAGAATAACAACGATACGGCATTTTCAGATGAATGCATGGATGATCTGAACCGTGTGGTTTCTGATTTTGCAGCAGAAATTCCGGATCCGGCGCTTGCGTTAGAGGATTTGAGTGATAATAATTTCTTTTTAGAACTCAAGGCAGGTTATGCGAAGGAAATGGTCACAGGTTTTATCTGCTTAGACGGTATGACGATCGGAGCGGTTGCAAACCGTACTGCTCTATTTGACGAAGAGGGTAAGGAAAAGGAGAAATTTGATGCGCGTCTGACGACGGCGGGAGCATGCAAGGCTGCTGATTTCGTGAAGAAATGTGATGCATTTAATATTCCTGTGCTGACACTTACGAATGTAGAGGGATTTGCAACGACTGTTGAGGAAGAAAAAACAATCGCAGAGGCTGTTGCAAAGCTGACGGCTGCATTTGCCGAGGCAGATGTGCCAAAGGTAAATCTGATTACAGGAAAAGCATATGGAAGCGCATATATTTCCATGAATTCAAAACATATCGGTGCAGATATGGTATTTGCTTTAGAGGGAGCAGAGATCGGTATGATGGATGCAGAGATTGCTGCAAAGATCATGTATGCAGATGATGCTTCCGTTAATCTTTCCGAAAAAGCAGCAGAATTTGCAGAGCGGACCGGTACGGCGGCTGCTGCGGCAAGAGGATATGTAGATTCCGTGATTGCGCCGGAGTCTGCAAGAAAGCAGCTGTTATATGCATTTGAAATGCTGTTTTCAAAGAGCGAATATCCGATTGGAAAGAAACATGGAACGATCTAAGAAGGAGAGGCATATGAAACGAAGAGTTACATTCATGCTCTGCATGGTCTTTTGTCTGGCATTTGTTTTTACCGGCTGTTCTCTCACCAGAGAAAATCCGAATCTGGCGAAGAAAAAGCTTGTGAAGAATGCAAAGGAATATGTCAAAACATTCTGGGATGAAGACCAGAGAGCAACACAGAAGCAACAGTATGTAGATGTCATCGATCAGCAGTTTGGGGGCTTAAAGGGGTTAGAGAGCCAGCGGGATGCAATCGGAGTTTCCGAGGAACAGCTTGCGAATATCGAAGAGATCTATAAGGATTATAAAAGTTATACCAAGGCTGTAAAGAAGTATGGTACATTTAAAAAGATCATTAAGACAAAGTATTCTCTGGCGGCAAGCTCTGCATCTGTAGCGGTTACGATCAGTACGGATAAGGGCAAAAAGCTTGTCTTTACGATGAATTATGATAAGACCGGTGAGATGACGGATCACAAGTATGAAGAATATCAGTCTGTCGGTCAGATCATGGGAAGAGCAGGGCTCAATACGATCATGAGTATGGCAATCGTATTCTGTGTATTGATATTCATTGCACTGATTATCAGTTGCTTTAAGTTCATTAACGCTGCACAGCAGAAGGCTCCGGAAGAAACAGTTCAGGAAACGAGTGCTCCGGTTCCGGCAGTTGCCAGTGAGGTGGAAGAGAATCTTGTGGACGATTTAGAACTGGTAGCTGTGATCGCGGCGGCGATTGCAGCGGCAGAGGAGTTAGAGAGTGCAGACGGTCTGGTTGTGCGCTCGATCATAAGACGATGATCGCCAGGATGGGATTTTTGGCAGTAATGAGATGCATTGTCTTCATTGGAGACAAGATATTAGCGGTTATAACGAACCGATTAGTTGAATAATAGGAGGATTTTAGAGATGAAAAATTATACAATTACCGTAAATGGTACAGCATATGATGTTACCGTAGAGGAGGGAACCGGAAGCGGTGCCGCTCCTGCCGCAGCACCGAAGGCGGCAGCACCAAAGGCTGCGGCGCCAAAGCCTGCAGCAGTGTCCGGAGCACAGGGAGCAGTAAAGGTCAATGCTCCGATGCCGGGTAAAATCTTATCTGTTAAGGCGAGTGCCGGTCAGGCAGTGAAGAAGGGGGATGTCCTTTTGATCCTTGAGGCAATGAAGATGGAAAATGAGGTGGTAGCACCACAGGACGGAACCGTAGCAAGTATCAATGTAGCAGCAGGAGATTCTGTCGAAGCGGGAGCAGTTTTGGCAAGCTTGAACTAATTAGGAGGGACGAACTTTGAGTTACGTTATTCAAACATTAGGGAATCTGGTCGGTCAGACTGCGTTTGCCAATCTAACGGTTGGAAACTACATTATGATCGTGGTCGGCTGTATCTTTCTCTATTTGGCGATTAAAAAGGGCTATGAACCGTTGTTGTTGGTTCCGATCGCGATGGGTATGATCTTAGTCAATATCTATCCGGATATCATCGCGAGTCCGGAGGATACCTCAAACGGTGTCGGCGGCCTGTTGTATTATTTCTATCAGTTGGATGAATGGAGTATTTTACCTTCGCTCATCTTTATGGGGGTAGGTGCGATGACGGACTTTGGACCGCTCATTGCAAACCCGGCGAGCTTTCTTCTGGGAGCGGCAGCACAGTTTGGTATTTTCTCGGCTTATCTGATTGCAATCCTGTTTGGATTCCCGGATAAGGCTGCGGCAGCAATTTCTATTATCGGTGGTGCAGATGGTCCGACTTCCATCTTCCTCTGCGGTAAGTTAAAGCAGACAGAGTATATGGGACCGATTGCGGTAGCGGCATATTCATATATGTCTTTGGTGCCGATCATTCAGCCGCCGATCATGAAGCTTTTCACGACGGAAAAGGAGCGAAAGATTAAGATGGAGCAGCTTCGTCCGGTTTCAAAACTGGAGAAGATTTTATTCCCGATCATCGTTACGATTGTGGTATGTCTGATTCTTCCGACGACAGCACCGCTTGTAGGTATGCTGATGCTCGGTAATCTGTTTAAGGAGTCAGGTGTGGTAAAGCAGTTAGCAGAGACCGCGTCAAATGCACTGATGTATATTGTAGTTATTTTACTTGGTACTTCGGTAGGTGCAACGACAAGTGCAGAGGCATTCTTAAAGACAACAACGATCCAGATCGTAGTTCTTGGTCTGGTGGCATTCTGTGTCGGTACGGCAGCCGGTGTCCTGTTTGGGAAACTGATGTGTATTGCCACAAAGGGCAAGGTGAATCCTTTGATTGGTTCCGCCGGTGTATCGGCAGTGCCGATGGCGGCGCGTGTATCGCAGAAGGTCGGTTCGGAAGCAGATCCTACAAACTTCCTTTTGATGCATGCAATGGGACCGAATGTAGCCGGAGTAATCGGTACGGCAGTCGCCGCGGGCGTGTTTATGGCGATTTTTGGTATATAAATTTAAAATGAAATCAATAGACTTGAAAGGAGAAATAGAAATGGCAGAGAAAAAACCATTAAAGATCACAGAGACCATTCTCCGTGATGCGCATCAGTCTCTGATCGCCACCCGTATGACGACAGAGCAGATGTTACCTATCGTAGATAAGATGGATAAGATCGGCTACCACGCAGTAGAATGCTGGGGTGGTGCAACTTTTGATGCCTCTCTTCGCTTCTTAAAGGAGGATCCTTGGGAGAGACTTCGTAAGCTGAGAGCCGGATTTAAAAATACAAAATTACAGATGTTATTCCGTGGACAGAACATATTGGGATACAATCATTATGCAGATGATGTGGTAGAGTATTTTGTACAGAAATCAATTGCGAACGGAATTGATATCATTCGTATTTTTGACTGTTTAAATGATGTGCGCAATTTAAAGACTGCAGTAGATGCCGCAAATAAGGAAAACGGTCACGCACAGGTGGCACTTTCCTATACGCTTGGTGATGCTTATACTTTAGATTACTGGAAGGATATGGCAAAGAAGATTGAGGATATGGGTGCAAAGTCCCTTTGTATCAAGGACATGGCAGGCCTTTTGGTTCCGATGAAGGCAACTGAGCTTGTTACGGCATTAAAGGAATCCGTAAGCATTCCGATCGATCTTCATACGCATTATACCTCCGGTGTAGCTGCCATGACCTATATGAAGGCAGTGGAAGCAGGCTGTGACATCATTGATACGGCAATCAGTCCGTTCGCGATGGGAACCAGCCAGCCGGCAACAGAGGTTATGGTAGAGGCGTTCAAGGGAACCGAATATGATACAGGCTTAGATCTTGAGAAGCTGACGGAGATTGCTGATTACTTCCGTCCGCTTCGTGAGGAAGCGTTAAAGTCCGGTCTTATGAATACGAAGGTACTCGGTGTAAATATCCAGACGCTTCGTTATCAGGTGCCTGGCGGAATGCTCAGTAATCTGGTGTCCCAGCTTAAGGAAATGGGACAGGAGGATAAATACGAAGAGGTATTGAAGGAAGTGCCGAGAGTGCGTAAGGACTTCGGTGAGCCGCCTCTTGTTACTCCGTCTTCCCAGATCGTCGGAACACAGGCAGTGTTAAATGTGGTATCCGGTGAGAGATATAAGATGGTTACAAAGGAATCCAAGAAGCTTTTGTCCGGTCAGTTCGGACAGACTGTAAAGCCGTTTGATGCGGAGGTACAGAAGAAGTGCTTAGGAGATGATGCAGAGGTTATCACCTGCCGTCCGGCAGATCTGATCAAGCCGCAGCTTGCAGAGCTTGAGAAGGAGATGGCACAGTATAAGAAGCAGGATGAGGATATCCTTTCCTATGCATTGTTCCCGCAGGTAGCTACGGAATTCTTTAAGTACAGGGAAGCACAGGAAACAAAGGTGGATGCTTCTGCAGCGGATAAGGAAAATAAAGCTTATCCGGCATAGAGTTAAGAATATGAAATGGATCCCCCCCGGTGATTCCAAGTATATCGTTTTTTAATACTAGTGGGAATTACCGGGGGATTTTTTAATTTATATCCCCTTTCTATTTATCCGGATTTGTGATAGAATTGAAAAGCGGTGTGCTTGCACACGGAAAAATGCAGAAATAGAACATGGAAAGAGAGAAATCGAGATGAAGGTTGCAAATTTAATTGGACAGAGATTTAAGGAAAGACCGGCGGACTGCGTGATCGACAGTCATGCGCTGATGGTGCGCGGCGGGTATATGAAGAATGTGGGAAACGGGATCTTTTCGGAGTTCCCGACTTTAAAAAGAGTGACGGCAAAGATTGAGAAGATCATCCGTGAGGAGATGGATGCGATCGACGGACAGGAGGTTTTGTTCCCGGTGGTTCTTCCGGCGGATCTGTGGGACGAGTCCGGGAGATATGAGTCGGTCGGAAATGAGCTTTTGCGTTTTACGGACCGCAGCAAGTCGAGACTGGTGCTTGCGATGACGCATGAGGAGGCTGCAGTGCATCTTGTGAGAGAGTATGCACAGTCCTATACGAAATATCCGTTTATGATCTATCAGATCCAGAGAAAGTTCCGTGATGAGGCAAGACCGCGTGCCGGCATGATCCGTGTGCGTGAGTTTACGATGAAGGATGCCTATTCGTTCCATACCTCGCAGGAGGATTTAGAAAAATATTATGACAGATGCTACGATGCGTATAACCGCATCTTTGCAAGAGCGGGGATTCCGGAGGTCGTGACGGTTGCTTCGGATTCCGGTATGATGGGAGGAAGCATTTCCCACGAGTATATGCTTTTGACGCCGGTAGGGGAGGACAGCATTGTCATCTGTGAGGAATGTGATTACCGCGCGAATATGGAAGCAGCGGAAAATAAGGTTGAAAATGAGGTGACCGGTGAGGAGGCAGAGCTTACCTGTGTGGAGACACCGGATTGCAAAACGATAGAGGATGTGTGCCGCTTTTTAAAGAGTGATGAGAAGCTTTCCTGCAAGGCGGTTGTCTATCAGAAAAGTTCGGATTTTTCATTTGTTGTGGCTTTTGTGCGCGGGGATTATGAGGTCAATGAGACGAAGCTTCGAAATTTAGTTGGAGAGGAGCTCTATCCGGCGGAGATTACAGAGGATTCCCCGCTGGTGGCGGGATATATCGGACCGTATGGGATTTCCGATAAGGTGACATATTATCTGGATGTGTCATTAAAGGGACTGAAAAATGTGGTAGCCGGTGCGAACAAGGAAGGATATCACTATACCGGGCTTAGCCTGGAAAGAGATTTAGATAATCCGGAGTTTTTTGATATTTCCAAAATCAAAGAGGGCAGCATCTGTCCGCACTGCGGGAAAAAGTCCATTACGATCAAACGCGGTATCGAGGTGGGAAATATCTTCCAGCTCGGCACCAAGTATACAAAAACCATGAATATGCAGTATACCGATGAAAACGGAGAATTACAATATCCGATCATGGGCTGCTATGGAATTGGTGTCGGAAGGCTTGCTGCTTCGATCTGTGAAGCGTACCATGATGAATATGGTCCGATCTGGCCGATCACAGTGGCACCGTGGGAGGTCGAAATCTGTCTCCTGCGTGCAGATGATGAGGAGGCAAGGAAGGTAGCGGATCAGCTCTATCTTGACCTGCAGAATGCCGGTGTAGAGGTCCTCTATGATGACAGAGAGGGTGTGAGACCGGGTGCAATGTTCTCGGATGCGGATCTGCTTGGTGTGCCGGTCCGTGTCGTGGTAAGTCCGAGAAACTTGAAGGAATCTGCCGTAGAGATGACAACGAGGGATAGGTCCGTAAAGGAAATGGTTCCTCTAGACGGGGCTTTGGATGCGATTTTGAATTTAAAGAAAAAACTGTATGAACAGATAGGCGAAAAGGTAAAACCTTATAAAAATTAAGGAAAAGAGCGGTTTTTCGAAGTTGACGAAACAGACTTGAAAAGCCGTTCTTTTTCGCTTATAATAGAAATGTTAGATTTTGGATTTATAGGGAAATCTATGTGTATAGAGAGGTATGGGGATTGTATCAGACAGACTATGGATACGACAGGAGGATACCATGTTTAAGATTAATGAAAATTACCTGAAGCTGCCGGGAAGCTACCTTTTTTCGACGATTGCGAAAAAGGTTGCGGAGTTTACGGATGCAAATCCGGATAAGGAGATCATCCGTCTGGGTATCGGAGATGTAACACTTCCGCTTTCTAAGGCAGTGATAGAGAGATTACATAGTGCGGTAGATGAGATGGCGGATCAGAGTACATTTAAGGGTTATGCGCCGGATCTCGGTTATGAATTTTTAAGGAGTACGATCGCAAAGGAGGATTATGAGAAACGAGGCTGTCAGATCGCAGCAGATGAGATTTTTATCAGCGACGGAGCAAAGAGTGATTCAGGGAATATTGCGGAAATCTTTGCCGATGATACGAGGATTGCCGTAACCGATCCCGTATATCCGGTCTATGTGGATTCCAATGCGATGGCAGGCAGGACAGGGGACTATGATCCGCAGACGGAGATGTGGTCAAATGTGATCTATATGCCCTGCACAAAGGAAAATGATTTTGTGCCGGAGCTTCCAAAGGAGACGCCGGATGTGATCTATCTGTGTTTCCCGAATAATCCGACCGGTACGACACTTACGAAGGAGCAGCTGCAGGTATGGGTAGACTATGCATTAAAGGTGGGTGCCGTGATTATCTATGATGCGGCATATGAAGCATATATCAGTTCGCCGGAGGTTCCGCATTCGATTTATGAGTGCGCGGGAGCCAGAGAGTGTGCGATTGAGATTCGCAGCTTTTCGAAAAACGCGGGCTTTACCGGAACCCGTTTAGGCTTTACGGTGGTTCCGAAGGATTTGAAATGCGGGGATACGATGCTGCATTCTCTTTGGGCACGCCGTCACGGAACGAAGTTTAACGGGGCACCGTATATTATTCAGGCTGCGGGTGCTGCTGTCTATACCGACGAGGGGAAAAAGCAGACAAGGGAGCAGATTGCTTATTATATGAATAATGCGAAGGTAATCCGTGAGGGACTGATCTCGGCGGGGTATGAGGTGTTTGGCGGTGTGGATGCACCGTATATCTGGTTAAAGACACCGGAGAATATGAAGTCCTGGGATTTCTTTGACTATCTTTTGAATGAGCTCTACATCGTAGGAACACCGGGAGCGGGCTTTGGACCGAGCGGGGAAGGATATTTCAGGCTGACGGCATTCGGCAGCGCAGAGAATACGAAGATCGCGATGGAACGCATTAAAAATGCGTAAAACTAGGAGGTTTTTTATGAAAATGATAAAAGGAATAGGGGCGGGACTGTTATGTGCGGCTGTTCTTCTGACCGCATGGATCCTTCCCGGAAAGGCAGCATCAGCAGACGCTGTGGCAGGTGAGGCCGAGGGCTATGAAAAGTATATTTCTTTTGGAGCGGATCTTTCGGCAAAAGAAAGAAAAGCGGTGCTTGCGGGCTTTGGCATTACGGAGGATGATGTAAAGGAATATAAGACCGTTACTGTGACCAATGCAGAAGAGCATCAGTATCTGGGGGATTATATCAGCGCGTCCGTAATCGGAAAGCGTGCGCTGTCTTCTGTTATGATCGTGAAGACGGAGGAGGATACCGGCATTGAGGTTGAGACGAAAAATATCAATTATTGTACATCCAGTATGTATTGTAATGCACTCTTAACGGCAGGTATAAAGGATGCTAAGGTAACTGTGGTAGGACCGTTCAGTATTTCCGGAACTTCTGCGTTGGTTGGTGCGATGAAGGCCTATGCGGCGATGACCGGGGATGATATTTCCGAGGAAACCATGGATGCGGCAACGGATGAGCTTGTGACTACGGCAGAGCTTGGAGATAGTCTGAATGATAAAGAGAAAGCAGCGGAGCTGATCGCTGCCGTGAAGCAAAAAGTATTTGAAGAGGATCTTGCTTCCGAAACTGATATCCGTGATGCAATCGAAAGCTCATCGAATGCGCTGGGATTAGACCTTTCCGATGAGGATGTGGAAAATATCACGGATATGATGCAGAAGATTTCGAAGGTGGATATTGATGTGGATTCCATTACAAGTCAGGCAAAGGATATCTATGATAAGCTCAAGGATTCCGGAGTTGATCTTAGTGAGGTGGATACGGACGGTCTGTTTGACAAGGTCGGAGATTTCTTTGCGGGGATCTTTGAAGCAATCGTAAACTTTTTTAAGGGACTGTTCGGATAAGGCTTGTGATACTAATATATAGAAAAGGGGATTGTTATGGCAAATGTGATTTCAGATGAGACGATAGAATATGTCGGTATTCTTGCCAAATTAGAGCTTAGCGAGGCGGAAAAAGAGCGCGCTAAAAAGGATATGGGCGAAATGCTTGATTATATTGATAAATTAAATGAACTGGATACTTCGGAAGTGGAGCCGATGTCTCATGTGTTTCCTGTGAATAATGTGTTTCGGGAGGATGAGGTGACAAACGGAGACGGCAGGGAGAAAACACTTGCTAATGCACCGGCAAGAAAGGAAGATACCTTTGAGGTGCCAAAGACGATCGTATAAAATGCCGGGGCTTTGAATGGAATAAGTGACTGTGAATCGGTGATTGTGAGTAAGTGACTGTGAATAATAAACTGTGTTATAGAAAATGGAGGAGAGAGCGATGTCCTTATTAAATCTGACAGCAGTGGAGCTTGGGAAGAAAATCAAGGCTTCTGAGGTTTCCGTGACGGAGGCCGCGATGGCTGCTTTTGAAGAGATAGAGAAAAAGGAAGAGAAAGTCAACAGCTTCGTGACTGTAGAAAAGGAAAAGGCGTTGAAGCGTGCGGAGGAAGTGCAGAAGGGAATTGCGGACGGGATATATACAGGACCGCTTGCCGGAGTGCCGGTGGCGGTCAAGGACAATATGTGTACCGAGGGGACACTGACTACCTGCAGTTCTAAGATTTTGAGTAATTTTGTACCGACCTATTCGTCAGAAGCGGTTCTGAATCTTTTGGATGCGGGTGCGGTGATCGTCGGTAAGACGAATATGGACGAGTTCGCGATGGGGAGCACGACAGAGACTTCCTACTATGGAGCGACGAAAAATCCCTGGAATACAGAGCATGTGCCGGGAGGCTCTTCGGGCGGTTCATGTGCGGCTGTGGCGGCGGAGGAATGCTTTTATGCGCTTGGTTCCGATACAGGCGGTTCAATCCGCCAGCCGAGTTCCTTCTGTGGTGTGACGGGACTCAAACCGACTTACGGAACGGTTTCCAGATACGGGCTGATCGCTTATGGTTCCTCTTTAGACCAGATCGGGCCGGTGGCGAAGGATGTGACAGATTGTGCGACAATCTTAGAAATCATTGCTTCCTATGATAAGAAGGATTCCACTTCCGTGAAAAGAGAGGATTATGATTTTACTTCAGCGCTTACAGATGATGTAAAGGGCTTGAAGATTGGTATTCCGAGAGATTATTTCGGAGAAGGACTGGATGCGGAGGTAAAGGAAAAGGTACTTGCGGCGGCAAAGGTACTGGAGGATAAGGGTGCTGCCGTGGAGGAGTTCGATCTGAGTCTTGTAGAATATGCGATTCCGGCATATTATGTTATTGCCTGTGCAGAGGCAAGCTCAAACCTTGCAAGGTTTGACGGGGTAAAATACGGTTATCGAACAGAGGACTATCAAGGTCTTCATAATATGTATAAAAAGTCGCGTTCGGAAGGCTTTGGCGCAGAGGTGAAGCGCCGTATTATGCTTGGTTCCTTTGTGCTTAGTTCGGGATATTATGATGCGTATTATCTGAAAGCACTCCGGACAAAGGCGCTGATTAAGCAGGCATTTGATAAGGCATTTGAAAAATATGATGTGATTTTAGGACCTGCGGCACCGACAACGGCGCCGAAACTGGGGGAGAGCTTAGACGATCCGATTCAAATGTATCTCGGAGATATCTATACCATTTCCGCTAATTTAGCGGGGCTTCCGGGAATTTCGGTTCCATGCGGACTTGATAAAAACGGACTCCCGGTCGGATTACAGCTGATCGGAAATTGTTTTGAAGAAAAGAAGATCATTCGGGCGGCTTATGCCTATGAGCAGACGCGGGAATTTACGCACAGTCCGCTCACAGAATAGAAGCTTTGAAAGAAAGAGAAGGCGGACTGTGCTGCACTGCTCTGCTCGCAGAATAAGATTAAATTATAGATTAGATGGAGGAAGAGAATGAAACAGTATGAAACTGTGATAGGATTAGAGGTACATGTGGAGCTGGCAACGAAGACAAAAATCTTCTGCGGCTGTTCGACTGCCTTCGGCGGTGCGGAAAATTCCCATACCTGTCCTGTATGTACCGGAATGCCGGGCTCTTTACCGGTACTGAATAAAAAGGTGGTAGAATATGCGGTTGCGGTAGGACTTGCGACAAACTGTACGATCACACAGAATTGCAAGTTTGACAGAAAGAATTATTTCTATCCGGATAATCCGCAGAATTATCAGATATCACAGCTCTATCTGCCGATCTGCAGGAACGGCGGAATAGAGATTGAAACAGAGGAGGGCGGGAAAAAGACCGTCGGCATCCATGAAATCCACATGGAGGAGGATGCGGGAAAGCTGGTACATGATGAATATGGTGAAAATTCTCTGGTGGATTTCAACCGTTCGGGCGTGCCGCTGATCGAAATCGTTTCGGAACCGGATATGCGTTCGGCAGAGGAAGTGATCGCCTATCTTGAAAAGCTTCGTTTGATCATTCAGTATCTGGGGGCATCCGACTGCAAGCTGCAGGAGGGTTCCATGCGTGCAGATGTGAATCTCTCGATCAGGGAAGTAGGTACGGAAGAGTTTGGAACGCGTACCGAGATGAAGAATCTGAATTCCTTCAAGGCGATTGCAAGAGCCATCGAGGGAGAAAGAGAGCGCCAGATCGATCTTCTGGAAGCAGGTGAAAAGGTGGTTCAGGAGACGAGGCGCTGGGATGATGCGAAGGAGTATTCCTATGCAATGCGTTCGAAGGAGGATGCACAGGATTACCGTTATTTTCCGGAACCGGATCTCGTACCGGTGATCATCAGTGATGAATGGTTAAAGGAGATCAAGGAGCGTCAGCCGGAGCTCCGGACGGAGAAGCTGGAGCGTTATAAAAGGGAATTTCAGATTCCTGATTATGATGCCGGAATCATTACCTCAAATAAGCATCTGGCAGATATCTTTGAGGAGACAACGGCAATCTGCAATAATCCGAAGAAGGTTTCCAACTGGCTGATGGTAGAGACGATGCGCCTGTTAAAGGAGCATGAGATGGAAGTGGAGGAGATTAAATTCTCACCGGAAAATCTTGCGAAGTTAATTAAGCTTACCGATGAAAATCAGATCAACAGCTCCGTAGCTAAGGAAGTGTTTGAAAAGATTTTTGATGAAGATATCGATCCGGAGCAGTATGTGGAGGAGAACGGGCTTCGAACCGTATCGGATGACGGAGCGCTCAGGAGCACGATTGAAAAGGTGATCGCGGAAAATCCGAAGTCTGTGGAGGATTATAAGAGCGGAAAGAAGAAAGCGATCGGATTTTTAGTAGGACAGACCATGAAGGCGATGCAGGGGAAGGCAGATCCGGGGATGGTCAATAAGATATTAACGGAATTACTACAGTAGAAGGAAAGGAGAAGGGCTATGTACGAACATCGTAGAGCAAAAAGAATTCCTATCACAATGAGTCTGGAGGTTTCGTCTTTATTTAAGCAGGATCATGTAAAGGTGGAAAATATTGATGCACCGATCGAAATCCAGAATCTCTCCAGATCGGGAATCGGGTTTACAACAGACAGTATCCTGCCAATCGGATATTACTTTAATGCGAAGTTAGTATTTGAGGATACGAATGAAACCTTAAATTGTGTGGTTCGTATCGTCAGACAGGCGAAATCCGAGGGACAGGGAAGATTTTACGGATGCGAATTCGTGGGGATGGCAACTGTGTTTGACTATATCTTTGAGGATG
>CADBMH010000115.1 GCA_902795705.1 uncultured Lachnospiraceae bacterium
CATTATTACAAAATAAAGCAGATCCTTAAAAGGGCGATTCTTAAGTAAAAAAACATATAAGATAAACAAGAGAATGATGCAGAATGAATAAAGTTCTATCAATTAGTATAGCAGCTTATAACGCTGAAAATGATATCAAGAAGTGCCTTGATTCATTACTGAAATGTAAATGTTTTGACAATTTAGATATTATAGTAGTAAACGATGGGTCTAAAGATGGTACAAAACAGGTGGCAGAGCAATATGAGTCAAAATATCCACAATCAATCCGTGTTGTTAATAAAGAGAATGGAGGACACGGATCTACAATAAACACAAGTATTAAGAATGCCGTTGGAAAATATTACAAAATATTAGATTCTGATGATTGGGTTTCGAGCGATGGCCTTGATCATCTTGTCGAATTTCTGAATTCACATGATGTAGATATGGTTCTTAATCAATATGAGGAAGTTGATTATAATGATCACTCGAAAAAGAAGTTAATGGATCCGAATCAGGATGGGATTCCGAATAATGTAGTTCATCAAGTAGGAGAACTTACAAAGGATACTGTCCTTTTCATGCATTCACTTACGTTCTCTACAAAAGTAATGCAGGATATGGGAAGCATAATTGATGAGCATTGCTTCTATGTGGATATGGAGTACTGTATCTTTCCGCTTATTCACGTTAAATCCTTTGCATATCTAGACTTTCCTGTTTATGAATATCTGTTAGGCTCTGCAACTCAGAGTATGAACATGCAGATTCTTATAAACAGAAGAGATCAGCATCTTAAAGTGATAAAAAGAATAATATCCTTCTATGAAGAACATTCTTCAACAATAATCGAATCTATCCGGGATATTATTGCTTTGAGAATTAAGTATGCCGTATATCAGCAATACTTGATTTATTTACATATGAAGCCAAAAGAATCTAAATCAGAGGTTGTCGCATTCGATCACTGGCTTTCTGCAAAACCAGATGAAATATATCAGGGGCCTCAAGGCCATGTTATGAAGTATATTAAGATGAATCGGGGTACTCACTTCTTTTTCTATACGCTTTTAACTACGATAGCACAGAAAGTAAAAATAATATAATGAGACATTCATATAAGATTAAAAAGAATGAGCTCCTCTATGTAATTGCGCTCTTCATATATACATTTGCAGTTGATGTTATTTCAAATTCATATCTTTTTGGACAAAATGATAGCAGATTCGAAGTAAGTAACTATTTTCAATACCTTGCGGCTGCATTATTCTTTGTTTCGTTCTGCTGGAATAAGAATTTAAAAATAAGAGCTATTATGCTCAGGGTGATTCTTGGGGTAATAGCTTTAGTTATTGCTTACAATATGCATGCTATTTCGTTTGGCGTTAGCGTTTTGGCCATAATAGCAGCGTTGAATATCGACTTTAGAAAAATTGTAAAATGGTGTGTCGGTATTAATACCTTTGATCTTGTTGTAGTAATATTACCAGCCATAATGGGATTGATACCTGACGAAACAAGACTTCATAATGGAGTTGTTGCCCATTATTTGGGCTTTGCCTATTATTCGAATGTGCCATATAGAGTTCTTATGATAACGATTATGGGGTATTGGCTCATTAAGTCAAGCCGTGCAGAAAATATATTCTTACTTATTAGTATTCCCATTCAATACATTATTTATAAGGTATGTACTGTACGACTTGTTCTCTACATATATATTATTTTTATTATTATTGCAATCCTTATTAGAGCTATAAAATCAGAGAAGAAGCATAATGTTTTAAAGTTCATAGCAGTAATTATGTATCCTTGTGCAACATTAGCTACTGTGTATGCTTCTTTACAATCGGATAAATCTTTTTTCTTCGCAGCGTTAGACAGTGCAATGAATGCACGTTTGGGTTTTAATCGTATAGGATTTCAGAGATATGGTATGAAACTCTTTGGACAAAGAATTATAACTTCGCAGGAATATTGGGACGCTAATTATATTAACCATTATTTCTTTATCGATTCAGGATATGCATATATGTTAATCTCATATGGACTTATTTTTTCTATTATATTAATAGTAGGATATTCCTATTTATCTTGGTATACTATCAGATATAAAGATTACAAAATGTTTGTGTGGTGTATTACCTGCTGCATATTCTCTGTTATAAATAATGTTTTATTCTCTGTATCATTAAATCCACTGCCAGTATTGGCAGTTAATCTATTTGTAAATGCAAATGTCATGAAAAAGAAGAGGAAATAAAAAAACAGATAAAAGTATTTGAAAATTATGTTTTTTGCTCTAATAAATTTTAATTGCGATGAAAAAAGATAAAAACTATTCAACAAGGAATCAGACATTTCAATATTTAGAAGCCCTTGCAATTATTATGGTCATTGATGATCATAGTAGGTCAAGCTTAGGAATATTTACAAATATTTTCCCTTATGATTCTTTTTTTATGCCGCTTTTTGTTTTTATATCTGGCTATTTTTATAAAAGAAAAGGTGTTGTAGATAATTTAAGACACAAGGCCAAGCATCTGTTATTACCATATATTGAATGGTCCTTGGTTGGAGATCTAGTAGCGTATATTTTGCGTGCCTTTGGAGTTGTAGATTGGTATGTAAGTCCTTTTAACTTAAAAGCGTTATATAATATCTTTTTTACTGGACAGCTTTCTTCTATAACAGGAGCAGCGTGGTTTGCTCTTATGCTATTCTGGATCTCTGTTGGATATAATTTAATTATAAACGTATTGCTACGATACATAATAAATCATAAAAGAACAATTTTTACCTTCTTGTCTTTAATGTTTGTCATTTTTGGACTCCTAATTTGTGAAGCATGTATCCAGAAACTGAATACTAATTCAGCATTAACTTTTGTATTTCGAACAATTTGGTATATGCAGTTTTACCACTTTGGCTATATCTTTCACATGTATTTGGAAAAATATATACAAAATAAAAGTGGCCTTTTAATTTGTGCTTCTTGTATTATTATTAATTCATTATTGATTGTTATGTATGGTAAAGATATTATTTCATTTCCTCATTCATCTCAAATGAATAGTTTTAAGATATTTTGGACGCCACTAATCAAATCGATGACTGGCATATGGTTTTGGTACATGATTTGTCGCATGGTGTCAGGATCATTTGGAGAAAGAAAAATCATAAATATACTGGCAGAAAATTCATTTACTATTATGTGTTCTCACTTATTATTTGTTAATGTTCCAAACTTCTTTCTCTGCGACCAATATTTAATGGGAAATAAAAAGTTTAATAAATTTGACTATAATAATTTTAGGGGGGGGTGCTTGGTACAGGTATAATGATTCTTCTGCTTTAGTTGGATTTTTTTTCGGTATAGTTGGAAGTTTATTACTTGCTATATTTATTAACTTTGTGAAAAGGGAATTATTTAATATAGATCGAAATGCTAATAATTAATAGTTGCTTTTTATTTAAAAAACAGAATCAATAGACATAATGACTTCTTTAAATAATAGTTGACAAATAGTATGAAAGAAGAAAAAATCTCTCAGTCAGTCAGTCAGTCAGTCAGTCAGACTTGAATACTTTGACATTGCTAAAGGTATTGGCATTTTATGTGTAATTGCAGGCCATCTAGGAAATGAAATTGTTTCCAAACTTGTGTTTACATTTCATGTTCCTCTCTTTTTTATAATAAGCGGATATTTTTTATCGCTTTCATCAATAGAAGTTTCTGATTTTGCGAAGAAACGATTCCGACAGCTTATCAGACCATATATTTGGACTTCCTTTGCTTTGATTGTATTAGGCTTTTTTAAGGAGATTGTAAAGAGCAGGAATATTATAGAGGGCGTTAGTGTTGCTTTCTATTATTTGACTAGTGCTTTATATGGATCCGGCACTACAAATAATCGCACCCCTTTTGGGATAGGTTCAATTGGGACAATCTGGTTTTTATTAGCACTATTCTGGGGACAGTTAATTGTAAAAATCATTTATAAGCTCGATAAATCCACAGTTAGATTGGCGTTGATAGCATTGATATTTGCAATATCTGTTTTCACCGCCCATATGACGCAATATCCTCTTGCAATTCAAAATGGAGGTGAGGCTGCAGCTTTTATTTTTTTCGGAAGCGAATTAAGACGAAAAAACATCAATTTAAATGCGATAAAACATTCTTATCTCTTGATAATTGCTGGAGTTTGTTTTATGCTATTAGTGTTAACTTTGCAGGCGAGTTCCACTAAATGTTCTACTCGACCATAAAAAACTTCAAAAGCCGCGTAATTCCGCCATTTGTAGG
>CADBMH010000116.1 GCA_902795705.1 uncultured Lachnospiraceae bacterium
CGGAAGGAAGATTTTAGCGGTGCATCCGGGTACTTCAGGCAGCTTAGGATGTGCGATTTCCGAGGCGGTTGAAGTTGCGACAAAGACAGAGGGTTACCGTTATGTACTTGGCAGCGTGCTTTCCCAGGTTCTTCTGCATCAGACCGTGATCGGTTTAGAAACGAAGGCAGCGCTTGATAAATATGACATTGTGCCGGATATGATCATTGGCTGTGCCGGCGGTGGTTCGAATTTGGGCGGACTCGTTTCTCCGTTTGTGGGTGAGAAGATCCGTGGAGAGAGAGATTATCAGATCATAGCAGTAGAGCCGGCATCGTGTCCGAGTCTGACGCGTGGTAAATATGCATATGATTTCTGTGATACGGGTATGGTTTGTCCACTTGCAAAGATGTATACACTTGGCAGCGGCTTCATTCCATCTGCAAATCATGCGGGAGGTCTTCGTTATCATGGCATGAGCTCTGTGCTTTCACAGCTTTATGATGATGGACTGATGGAGGCGCGTTCTGTGGAGCAGACTGCCGTATTTGCGGCAGCAGAGCAGTTTGCGAGAGTAGAGGGAATCCTTCCGGCACCGGAGAGCAGTCATGCAATCAAGGTAGCGATTGATGAGGCGATGAAGTGCAAGGAGACCGGCGAGGAGAAAACGATTGTATTCGGACTTACCGGAACAGGCTACTTTGATATGTATGCATATGAAAGCTTCCATGACGGTACGATGACAGATTATATACCGACGGATGAGGATCTGGAACCCGGTTTTGCCTCTTTGCCAAATGTAAAAAAATAAATTTATATTATGATGCCCGGTCGGGGCAAATGCCTTTTGACCTTGGCATTATAGGAAGAAAGCATGATAAAACGGTCATGAGGGGAGAAACTGGATGTCATGAAGCACAATGAACTGGATCAGATTGATCTGAAGATTATAAAAATGCTGCAGGAGGATGCCAGAGTGTCCTTAAAGGACATTGCGAAGGAGGTATTTCTTTCTTCGCCGGCAGTTTCCGCGCGGATTGAAAATTTAGTAGAAAACGGATACATAGAGGGTTTTCATGCACGTATCAGTGCAGAAAAGATGGGGTATCATGTGAAGGCATTTATTAATTTAGAAGTATCGCCTGTGGATAAGCCGGAGTTCTATCCGTATATCAAGGAATGTAAAAATGTAGTAGAATGTAATTGCGTGACCGGAGATTATTCTATGCTAATGGAGGTGCTGTTTCCGAATACGGATGAGCTTGATCAGTTTATCGGTGAATTGCAGCGCTTCGGAAGGACGAAGACGCTGATTGTCTTTTCGACATCGGTTGAACATAGGGGATTTCAGCTTTAAAGCAGGGAAAAAGCGTGAATTGCTCTGTCGGATATTGGGAGATACGGCAGGGCGCGCAAAATAAATATATGAGGAGAAAGGTAATTATGGGGAAATTTATTTATGGAGTGGACATTGGCGGGACTTCCGTGAAAATGGGGCTTTTCGACGAAGCGGGAGAGATGCTTGAAAAGTGGGAGATTGATACGAGAAAGGAAAATTCCGGAGAGAATATTCTGCCGGATATCGCTGCTTCGATCAAGGAAAAAAATGAAGAAAAGGGTGTTACCGCAGAGGACATCATCGGGATTGGTATGGGAGTGCCGGGACCGATCACCGAGGACGGAAGGGTGTTAAAATGCGCGAATCTCGGCTGGGGCATTTTTTCTGTAGCAGACGAAGTTTCGAAGCTGACCGGTGTAAAAAAGGTCTGTGTCGGGAATGATGCAAATATTGCTGCCCTGGGTGAGCAGTGGCGCGGCGGCGGACGCGGATTTGACAGCATTGTCATGGTGACGCTTGGAACCGGTGTCGGCGGCGGTGTTATTTTGAACGGAAAGATTCTTACCGGAGCGACAGGTGCCGGTGGTGAGATCGGACATATTACCGTGAATCCGAATGAAACCAGAGTCTGCGGATGTGGAAAGAAGGGCTGTCTTGAGCAGTATTCTTCCGCAACGGGACTTATGAGAAGCGCAAGGCTTGCAGTAAAAAATACGGACAGACCTTCGATGATGCGTGATTTTGAACCGGAAAAGCTGACCGGCAAGGAAATTTTTGACGCATATAAAGCAAATGACGAATTATCTATTGAGGTTGTAGAGGAGTTTGCAGAATACTTAGGCCTGGGACTTGGTCAGGTCGCACAGGTGGTCAATCCGGAGGCATTCGTCATTGGCGGCGGTGTATCCAAGAACGGACAGTGTGTGGCAGATATCATAAAGGAAAAATTTGAGAAAAATGTTATGTTTGCATTAAAAGATACCAAATTCTGCCTGGCAGAGCTTGGTAATGATGCAGGGATGTATGGCGCTGTGAGGATGGTGCTGGAGTAAAAGCTATGCAAAATATTGCTCCATATAGCGATAAGAAGGATTCTTAGGCTATATGGAGTTTTTTTGAATTTGTAAATATAGAAAAAATGTGGTATGCTATAAAGTGGCGTTATTAACGAAATAGTAGGAGGAATAAGGTGACTTTATGACTTTACTATATCGCATTTTTTATATGGTGATTTCCATCGGAATCGTTATGGGAATACTTTTTCCCGTCATTTTGATATTTCGGTTCCTGCTCAGGAATCGCGAACGAAGATATATGATGTGGATGTGGAGATTTGTGTTTTTACGCAGTCTATGTCCGTTCTTTATATTGAGTATTTTTTTTCCGGTACAGTCTTTGGTCCGCCGGTTCTATTTGCTGATCGAAAATTTGGGATTGACCATTGAAAAATCAGAGGGAGTGGTTTTCCGGTGGCGGGATTTTCTGACGGCGAAGATTTCCGTGACAGAGGGCTTTCGGATGTGCAGCATCCTATGGCTGGTCGGGATGATTTTTTTCTTATTATACAATGTATTTAATAAGCAGCGTTTAAAAATGCTGTTTCGGGCGGCAACGGAGATCGGCGAAGGGGTATATGAGGTTCGTTCGATCCATATTCCGGTTCAGATCGGGGTATTTCGTAAAAAATGGTATCTGCCTCCTAAATTTCATATCTCAGAGTTGAAATGGCTGTTTGCGCATATGGAAAACCGTGGTGCAGAGCAGCTAAAGAGAGGATTTTTGGTATTGCTTTTGTCGCTGCACTGGTTTAATCCTTTTTTCTGGCTTTACTACTATCTGTGGAGTAAGGATAATGAAATCAATGCGGATGAAAAGACGGTTTACCGCGGTAATCTGATGAAGCGGCGCGAGTATGCGCAGAGTATTTTGAATTTCAGACACCGGACTTATACGCATAAGAATGCAGCGGGATATTTAGAGGAAGACAGGGTGACGGAGAATTTTTGTCCGCTTGTTATATACGAGCGGGACACTGACCAACGTGCCAGAAGGATGATGTACCAGAGGTGGGACACCGCCGGAAAACGGCATTTTGCCAGATTTTGTTTAATGCTCCTCTTTTTCGGACTGTTCTTTTTAGGACCGTTAGAGCAGGCATGGGGTGCGAACTGGGGCTCCGGTAAAAATACCGTGAGCGAGGGAAAGGTTACACAGGTTATTACAAAAAAGAGAAAAGAAATCGCCAGTGCAGGGACGACCTCGCCGGACGGGCTTAACCGGGTTTTGAAGCTGGAGATGAAAAAGGGCGGAACAGAGGACGAAGAAGGCTATGACGGTTCTTTTCGTCTGGTTATGTATGATAATATGGACAGCAAACTTGCCTATATGGATATGGACGAGATTTTCAGTCATTCCATCAAATCTTCTTATCATTTTTCTGAGGGAATGGCATTGTTTACCGGTGATTACAATTCGGACGGTACAAATGAACTGGTTTTGGGACAGAAAAAAGTCATGCTTCAGAAGGAATTTGATGAATTATTTACCGGGAAGAATGATAAGAAGATTGAGGATTACGATGTGTTCAGCTATTCGATCATTAACCTGAATACAGATTCGATGGAGGTTCTGAATCAGGATATTCTATCTGTCGTAAAAAAGGGACAAAAGGGAGAAACAGCACAGACAGAATCCATTCTGCTTGGCAGATTTGACGGACTGGACAAGCTGTTTTATACAGAATTTGCTGACGAGAAAAAATATTATGAATGGGATTCCTCTGTAGGAAGCTATGCGGAAAAGGAGTACAGTGAGCAGGAGATTGAACAAAGGAAACAGGCAACTGCTTCTGCTTCCCCTTCTCCTTCCGGCAAGGCAGAGGGTGAAGTGAGTGAATATACATTAGACGGGAAAGATGGGGAAACGGCAATCCTGGTCACGACAAAAACGGATAATACCGGAAGCGAGGCGATTCAGTCCGTAATCCTGTCACCACGAAATGGCGAGAGAAAATATGAAAATATCAAGGGATATTTCTGTGATCTGAACTGGGCTCCGCAGATCGGCGCGGACGCATCGGAGGAAAACCGCTATGCTTACCTGCTCTATAATGGTGTGGCTTCCAGAACCTTTGTCATCTATGACACGAAGGAAAAAAATGTATACTATCAGCATGAGGACGGGACGGAGAATTTAGGGAAGCTGTTTGTGCAGTTCAATGAAAATGAGATCACATTTACGGAGGGAAGAGCGGTACTCTATGGGCTTTCGGAGAAAACGAAAGATACCTTAAAGATTGACTTTGTCGCGACAGCCGACCGTTCGATTACCGTAAAGGGAAGCTATGAATATGATGTAGTTGGAAAGACAAGTTCGAATCTGACTTTTTCGCAATCTACGGATACGGAGACGGAAACAGGAACCGTTCCGACGCCGGAGGTGGAGTGACGGAGAAGGCAGGTATTTAAGGGGGGATCGGAAAGCGAATGCAGGAAAAAACTTTGGTATTACAGAATTTAAGTAAATATTATTATACGGATTCTTCTGTTACGCTGGCACTCAGAAAGGTGAATCTGGAGTTTGCTGCAGGAGAATTTGTGGCGATTACGGGGGAAAGCGGCAGTGGAAAATCCACGCTTCTTAGTATCCTGAGTGGCATAGATACTTCTTATGAGGGGGAAGTTTTTTTTGAAGGAGAATCTACCTTTGCCTTTGACAGAGAAGAGTGGGAGGATTTCCGCAGAGATAAGATCGGGTTTATCTTTCAGGATTACAGCCTGATCGGGCACTATTCGGCAAGAGAAAATATTGTCTCTGCGCTTTTGATCATGGGAATTGATGAATCGGAGGCACTGGCACGGGCAGAGGAATATTTAGAGAAGGTAGGGTTAAAGGGCTTTGGCGATCAGCGTGCTTCTGAGCTTTCAAGCGGGCAGAAGCAGCGTCTTTCGATTGCGAGGGCTTTAGCGAAAAATACACCGGTCATCATGGCAGATGAGCCGACCGGAAATCTGGACAGTGAGACGGGAGAGCAGATTGTCCGTCTTTTAAAGGAGCTGAGTGAAGACAGGCTCATTATCATGGTGACGCATAACTACGAGCAGGCGGCGCCGTATGTAACGAGAAAGGTGCGGCTGCATGACGGTGAGGTTGTTGTCGATGTCCGGGTGAATGAGGAGAAGTCCGAAAGCAGGACATCCGGGCAGCAGGAAGCAGAGGAGGAATCCGAAGGCAGGACATCCGGGCAGCAGAAACCGGAGGCGGTATCATCTCCGAAAACAGATTCGGCAAAGGGAAGACAGACAAAGAAAGGAAGGAAAGCTGCATCAGAAAAGAAGAAAACCGTAGAAACAGATTTTAGAAAACAGCAGAAAAAGACCGCCCGCAGGTTTGCAAGGCTGAATCGGAAAACAAGCCCCGGACGCGCCTTTGTTTTTCGGCTGTTTTTCTTTTTTACGGCGGTGGTTTCGTTCATCTTTATCGGAGAGCTTTTCATGAATGCGGATGATGTCCGTACAAAAAAGTATGACAGACAGATTTTTTATCAGAAGAATGACAGCCGTTTGTCCGTCAAACGAAAGGACGGCAAAGCAATCACGGATGAGGATATGGAAAAGCTCAAGGGGATTCGGAATGTCGTGTTAGCGGACCGTTATGATTATGCGAATGATATCAATTATTATATGGAAGAGGGGAAGGATTATAAGTTAGAGATCGGATTTGCAGATGACGATGAAAATATTTCTTTAGAGGCGGTCAGCGCATACAGGGATAAGGAGACACCGAGATTTTTAAAGAAAAATCAGTTTGTCCATTCCGTAAGCGGTCTTGTTAAGTCCGACCTGAAAAACGGGCATATGCCTAAGAACCGCTATGAGATCGTGGTGACTGCGGAAACCGGATTAAAGGCCGGTGATACAAGGGAAATCTATTTTACCTCGGAGAATATCTGGGGAAGCGAGGAGTATTATCATCATACCTTTACGGTGTCCGGGATTACGGATAAAAAGGATTTTGCAGAAAGTCCGTCGATTCTGATAAAGGGTGATGAGGCAAAGAAAAAACAGGTCTATTTTACAGAGGAGCTTTGTCATATGCTTTCGGCAGCAGAGGATGGGGACAGGGTTCATTTAGATTATTCGTATGATATAAAGTACGAATATACGGCAAGTGACAACTTTCATCTGGTGATCGGGGATTTTGAGGATGAGGAGCTTCCGGAGACAGAGGATGGAGATGCACCGATCGGGACAGGAAGGGCATCCGTTAATTACATTCCGCCAAAGAGTAAGCTTTATAGTGAAGCTCCGGTTGAGATTGTTTTTTCAGCACCGGTGCCCGAACAGATTATCTTAAATGTAAATAAAAGCAAAAAGGGGAGTCTGCCGGATTCCTTATCTGAGTTAGATGGAAAAAAGCAACTGATTGAAATTTCCGGGGAGGAATTTTGTCACCAGAGCGGTGGTCTGATCGAGGTGTCAAAGGAGCTTTTTGAACTCTTTTATCCGAGGGAATCGACACAGGCTTCGGTTTACATAAAAAATTATACGAAAACCGACCGGGTTCTCAAAGCACTGGAAAAACAGGGCTTTGAAGGAATCAACACCTTCCGCATCAGCTCGGTGAGCTACAGCGAAAATAAGGTGATGAACCGTCTTACCTTTTTAGGAATTTCCGTAGGAATCTTACTTGTCCTGCTTTTCGTAGAGGTGATGATTTTAAGGCAGATCATGAAGCTGAAGCTTAGTGACTTTTTTGTACTTCGTTCTATGGGAATGAAACTGGAAAATATGAGAAGGATCAGCCTTTATGAGATGACGGGGTACTGTGTAGAGGCAGTGCTTCTCTGTGCGGTTATCATGCTTCTTTGCAATCTGGCAGGGGTGGGGATTTTGCAGGATATGATGATTTATTACGGCCTTTTCTGTACGGGTGCTTTTGTCCTGTATAATTTCCTGTTGGAATTTTTAACCGTTTTTGCGTTTAACCGTTTGCTGAAGGGGAGGGTAAAAGCATGATTTCTGTTAAAAATCTACATAAATATTATAACCGCGGCAAGAGAAATGAGCTCCATGTCTTAAATGACATTAATCTTGAGTTTGCGGATACGGGACTGGTATGTATCCTGGGTGAGAGCGGTTCGGGAAAGACGACGCTTCTTAATACGATCGGGGGACTCGGCGGTTTCTATAAGGGAAGTCTTGACTATGAGGGCAAGGTCGTGAAGAGGTATCAGCCGGAGGTGATTGAAAAGATCCGCAATGACAAATTCGGCTATATTTTTCAGAATTATTATCTGCTGCAGGATTATACCGTGGAGTATAATGTAAAGCTTGCGTTAAATACCTTTGATATTTCCGAGGAGGAAAAGGAGGAGCGTGTTTCTTATGTACTGGAGCAGCTTAAA
>CADBMH010000117.1 GCA_902795705.1 uncultured Lachnospiraceae bacterium
TAAAATATAAAAACAGACTGTTAGAAAAACATCGGTACTTACATGCTGTCTTTTAGCATGTTATGTACCGCTATGTTTTTCTTCAAGCGAAAGCGTGTCTGTGTTATATTTTATACAATATATACAACAGGCAAAGAGAAAATCTGAGTTTCGCAATTACCTATCTTGCAGCATACAGAAAGGAGCTATGCCATGCAGCCAAAAACAACGCATTTTTCCTATGAGATCATAAAAGATCCTTTGATTTTCGAGCAGAACAGGCTTCCTGCCCATGCAGAATTTCATACATACTGTTATCCTCCTTTGACAATGCAGACCTCCACAGAGGCAGCAGATACAGAGGAAGCGACAAACAAGCCGGTTTCCAACCGGATCCTGAGCCTTGACGGAGAGTGGAATTTTGCTTACGCAGAAAACTACGACCTTGCTATCAGGGGCTTTGAACAGACGGACTACGACTGCCATGACTGGGCACTCATCAAGGTTCCGGGACATATGCAGCTGCAGGGATACGATATCCCGCACTACACCAATACCGCTTACCCGTGGGACGGTAAAGAGCTTACCGCTCCCGGAGATATTCCGACACAGTTTAATCCGGTCGGAGAATATGTGAAATATTTCAGGCTTCCGGAGGAATATACCGGAAAAGAGCTCCGTATTTCCTTTCAGGGAGTGGAAAGCGGTGCTGCCGTCTGGTTAAACGGCAGCTATGTCGGCTACTTTGAAAACAGCTTTAACCCGGCTGAATTTGATATTTCAGAATATGTGACCTCCGGCGAAAACAAGCTTGCCGTACAGGTCTTTAAATGGACAAGCGGAAGCTTATGCGAAGATCAGGATTTTTTCCGTTTTTCAGGAATCTTCCGCTCTGTTTATATTTATTATGTCCCTGAGACACACTTAGAAGATATCCGTGTCCGTCCCCTGCTTACCGGAGATTTGAAAAAGGCAGAGCTGGAAATAGCAGTCCGCCTGAACCGCACAGGCAAGGTCAGATTTACGCTGACCGATCCCGCACAAAAGGATAAAGAGCTTTTCCGGTCAGATGTCCTTACAGGCTCTGACTCCCCGTTTTCCTTTCCGGTAGACCATCCGGAGCTTTGGAGCGCCGAGCGTCCTTATCTGTATACGCTGACTACGGAGATAATAAATGAGAACGGGACACAGACAGAGCAGATCAGCCAGAGCATCGGCTTCCGCCGCTTTGAGATGAAAGACGGTATCATGCTCTTAAACGGAAAACGCATCGTCTTTAAAGGCGTCAACCGGCACGAATTCAGCTCCAAAACAGGAAGAACCGTATCGGAGGAGGAAACTCTGAAGGATATCATTACCATGAAGCAGAATAATATCAATGCGATTCGTACCAGCCACTATCCAAATGATGTCAAGATCTACGACCTATGTGACAGATACGGGCTCTACATGATTGCGGAAAATAATATGGAAACACATGGAACATGGCAGTTCACGGATCCTAAGGAGCATATGGATGAGATCATCCCGGGTGATGATGAGAAATGGGAGCCGATGCTTTTAGACCGTGTAAACTCCTGCTACCAGCGTGACAAAAACCATCCTTCGATCTTAATCTGGTCCTGCGGCAATGAATCCTTCGGCGGTCCCGTGATACAGCATATGACAGACCTTTTCCACAGACTGGATCCGGACAGGCTGGTACATTACGAAGGAATCTTTCACGACCGGCGCTATCCGGATACAAGCGATATGGAAAGCCAGATGTATCCTTTCGTATCGAGCATCGAAAAATTTTTGGATGAACATAAGGAGAAGCCTTTTATCTGCTGTGAATACACCCATGCGATGGGAAATTCCTGCGGAGGCATGCACAAATATACCGATCTGTCAGACAGGGAGCCAAGATATCAGGGCGGCTTTATCTGGGATTATATTGATCAGTCCCTGGAAGCCACAAACCGCTTCGGCGAGACTTATCAGGCATATGGCGGCGACTTCGGCGACAGACCTTCCTCCTATGAATTCAGCGGAAACGGAATCGTATACGGTGATGACCGCACCCCTTCCCCGAAAATGCAGGAGGTAAAGTTCAATTACCAGAATATTTCCGTCACTGTCAGGGATGGAGAAATCCATATCAAAAACAAGCATCTGTTTACTAATACCTCTGACTATATCTGCCTTGTGGAGTGGTTCTTCGAAGGAGAACAGATCGGCAGAACAGAAATAGCAACAGATGTCGAGCCTCTGTCCGAAAAGACTTATCCGCTTCCGTTTTACGGGGAGGAAACGAAAAACGGCGAATATTACTTTACCATTTCTTTCCAATATAAAACGGATACCCTCTGGTGCAAAAAAGGACATGAGCTCGCTTTCGGGCAGTATGTATACCAGTACGAGGATGAATCTAAATCCGCGGAAGCCACAGAAAATCCTTCTGTCGGAGAACCCCTCCGGATCATTCCGGGAAGAGAAAATCTAGGAGTCAGGGGAAAGGATTTCGAAGCGCTCTTCTCCGGAAATGAGGGCGGTCTGGTTTCCTACCGCTATAAAGGAAAAGAGTATATCGGCAAAGTACCGAGACCGAACTTCTGGCGTGCCCCTACGGACAATGATAAAGGTGCCCGCTCGGAGAAATACTATGCCCAGTGGAAGCTTGCAAGTCTTTATCAGGAACACCGCACACCGGAATTTTTCGCGAACGGCGGACCTGAAATGGGTATGAACCCGGACGGTTCCTTCTTCCTTAAGATAAAATATATGCTTTCCACCACTCCGGCAGCAAGTGCAGATGTTTCCTACATCATATATCCAAACGGCAAAATCACGATGCAGTTAGACTATGAACCGGTTAAGGAGCTGCATGATATGCCCGAATTCGGGATGCTCTTTACCCTGGATGCCTCTTTAAACCGTATCCGCTGGTACGGTCTCGGTCCCGAGGAGACCTATGCCGACCGCAAACACGGCGGAAGACTCGGCATCTACGAGAACCATGTACCGGATAATATGGCAAGATACCTTGTTCCGCAGGAATGCGGCAACAAAGAAGAGGTACGCTATATCAAGGTCATGAACGAAGACGGAAACGGTCTTATTTTCTCCGGGGACAGTATGAGCGTATCCGCCCTTCCGTATACTCCGCATGAGTTGGAAGCCGCTTCACATGCCTATGAGCTTCCAAAGTACCACCATACGATCGTAAGGATTGCGAAAGCACAGATGGGAGTCGGCGGTGATGACAGTTGGGGAGCCAAGGTACATCCGGAGTACCGGATTGATATCTCAGAGCCGCTGCATTTCTCCTTCTCCTTTCAGGGGATTTAAAAAGATAAAATGAAATTCAACGATAGATTTGCTAAATAAATGTCAGAAAGTCCGCATAAATATAGTGGTTATAGTAACCTTCGTTGTTGATTTTCATCAATAGGCCGGAATCAAAAAAAGCACCATAAACCTTTCATAATTGGTTTATGATGCTTTTTTATTTTTATTTATTGATCAAAAATCTTTCTTAATTAAGAATAAAGCTCCACTAACTTCTTCAAGTGCTCATAACGAGCCTTTGCAACTTCCTCAGATTCCTTAAACAGCTTATCAGCACGCTCCGGGAACGGCTTGATAAGACGGGTATAACGAGCCTCGTTGTTCAGGAATTCCTGATAGCCGGAGAAGTCTACACCCTTCTCTGAGGTGAAGGTGAATGGATTCTTGCCCTCTGCCTTCAGTGCCGGATTGAATGAGAAGAGGTTCCAGTAACCTGCCTTCACAGCCTTCTTCATCTCATCCTGGCAGTGGTTCATACCACCCTTGGCAATACCGTGTAACTCACAAGGAGCATATCCGATGATGAGTGACGGTCCGTTATAAGCCTCTGCCTCAGCGATTGCCTTCACAGCCTGAGCCGGATTTGCACCAAGCGCGATCTGTGCCACATATACATAGCCATAGCTCATAGCGATTTCAGAAAGGCTCTTCTTTCCGATTTCCTTACCTGCTGCTGCGAACTGGCAGACCTCACCGATATTGGAAGCCTTGGATGCCTGTCCACCTGTATTGGAATACATCTCAGTATCAAATACCATGACATTGACATTCTCGCCGGAAGCAAGTACATGGTCTAATCCACCGAAACCGATATCATAAGCCCAGCCGTCACCACCGAATATCCATACGGATTTCTTAGATAAGTAATCCTTCTTGGCAAGAATCTCTTTTGATTTATCACATCCGCAGCTTTCCAGCTCTTTGATCAGAGCATCTGCTGCAGGACCGTTTGCTCTTGTATCATCCTTTGTCTCTAAATACTTCTCAATTGCAGCCTTTACCTCTGCCTTTGTCTCAGAAGCATCCTTCATCTCGGAAAGCTGCTCAATGAGCTGATCGCGGAGATATTTCTGTCCCAGATGCATACCTAAGCCGTGCTCTGCATTATCCTCGAAAAGAGAGTTTGACCATGCCGGTCCCTTTAAGGAATCCTTATTTACGGTATACGGAGCAGTTGCTGCCGGGTTACCCCAGATGGAAGAACATCCTGTCGCATTGGAGATGTACATATGCTCACCAAAAAGCTGTGTAATGAGTCTTGCATAAGAGGTCTCTGCACAGCCTGCACAGGAGCCGGAGAACTCAAGAAGCGGCTGGTTGAACTGGCTTCCCTTCGGAGTCGTATCAGCAAATCCGCTGTCCTTCTTGCTGACATTGGCTACTAAGTAGTCAAATACCGGCTGCTCGTCTGCCTGTGATTCCTGTGGAACCATCTTGATTGCACCCTCAGATGCCTTCGGGCAGACAGTAACACATTCGCCGCAGCCCATACAGTCAAGAGGGGATACGCTCATCGTGAACTTAAATTCACCTGCTTTTGGCTTTGTATCTGATAATTTAATGTTATCCGGTGCTGCCTTCACCTCATCCTCTGATAACAGGAACGGACGAATTGTCGCATGTGAGCAGACAAATGCACAGTTGTTACACTGGATACAGGTATTCGGATCCCATGTAGGAACCGTTACGGCTGTACCGCGCTTCTCATATGCGGAAGCACCTGTCTCGAACTGACCATCCGGATTATTGATAAATGCAGATACCGGAAGGCTGTCACCATCCATCTTGGAGATTGGTCCGAGAAGATCCTTAACAAGCTTCACAACCTCAGGACGTCCCTCTAATTCCTTAGCAGGAGCATCCGGCTCCGGATTCTTCCAGCTATCCGGAACTTCTACCTTATGAACCGCATCTACACCGGCATCAATTGCCTTGTAGTTCATCTCTACGACTGCATCACCCTTCTTGGAGTAGGATTTCTTAGCAGCCTCTTTCATAAATGTAACGGCTTCATCGATCGGCATTACATCTGCTAACTTAAAGAATGCAGACTGTAAGATCGTATTGGTACGCTTACCCATACCGATTTCGATTGCCTTGTCAATCGCATTGATCGTATAAAGCTGAATGTTATTATCTGCAATATATTTCTTTGCTTCTGCATTTAAATGCTTCTCTAATTCTTCATCAGACCACTGGCAGTTAATCATGAATACACCGCCCGGCTTCACATCCTGAGCCATCTTCATGCCCTGTGTAACATAGGCAGGGTTATGACATGCCACGAAGTCTGCCTGATTGATATAATACGGACTCTTGATCGGGTTGTCACCGAAACGCAGATGCGAAATCGTAACACCACCGGTCTTCTTAGAGTCATACTGGAAGTATGCCTGAATATACTTGTCCGTATGATCACCGATGATCTTTGTGGAGTTCTTGTTCGCACCTACTGTACCGTCTCCGCCAAGTCCCCAGAACTTGCATTCCTTGGTTCCCGGTGCAGAAGTGATCGGTGCCGGTTTTACCTCAGGTAAGCTTAAGTTCGTTACATCATCGACAATACCGATTGTGAAACGAGGCTTCGGATCATCCTTCTCTAACTCTTTGTAAATAGCGAATACGGAAGAAGGAGGAGTATCCTTGGAACCAAGTCCATAACGACCTCCTGTCAGTACGATATCATTTAACTTCGCTTCGCGAAGTGTCGTAGCTACATCTAAATATAAAGGATCGCCAAGAGAACCCGGCTCCTTTGTACGATCAAGAACTGCAATCTTCTTTGCGGTCTTTGGAATCACCTTTAAGATTGCTTCGGAAGACCATGGACGATATAAGCGAACCTTGATCAGACCAACCTTCTCGCCCTTTGCAGTCAGGTAATCAATGACCTCCTCTGCCACATCACAGATAGAACCCATTGCGATGATCACTCTGTCTGCATCCTCTGCACCATAGTAATTGAACAGATCATAGTTTGTACCTAATTTCTCATTGATCTTCTTCATATACTTCTCTACTACTGCAGGAAGTGCATCGTATGCTTTATTACATGCCTCACGATGCTGGAAGAAGATATCGCCGTTCTCATGGGAACCGCGTGCTGCCGGATGCTCCGGATTTAATGCATGCTTGCGGAACTCTTCCACTGCATCCATCGGACACATTTCTTTTAAATCTTCATAATCCCATTTCTCAATTTTCTGAATCTCATGGGAAGTACGGAAACCATCAAAGAAGTTGATGAACGGAACCTTTCCTTCCAGTGCTGCCAGATGGGCAACCGGGCTTAAGTCCATAACCTCCTGTGGATTTGTTTCAGCTAACATAGCGAAACCGGTCTGACGACAGGCATACACATCACTATGATCACCAAAGATATTTAATGCATGTGTAGAAACGGTACGCGCAGATACATCAAATACGCATGGTAACATTTCTGCAGCAATCTTATACATATTCGGAATCATTAAGAGAAGTCCCTGAGATGCCGTAAATGTAGTCGTAAGTGCACCGGTTGCCAGAGAACCGTGAACGGTTCCTGCAGCACCTGCTTCTGACTGCATTTCGATAACCTTTACCGTGCTGCCGAAAATGTTCTTCTGTCCGGCTGCTGACCACATATCTACGGAGTCAGCCATCGGGCTTGATGGTGTGATCGGATAGATTCCTGCTACTTCTGTGTAGGCATATGCTACATGAGCGGCAGCGGTATTTCCATCCATGGATTGTTTTGCTCTTGCCATTAGTATAAATTCCTCCTTATTTTTAAATTCTGCATAACATTTTAGCACTTATGACCAAAAAAGTAAAGGACAAAGACTGCTTTGCTATGCATTTTTTATAACCATTTTTTATAACCAAATTTTTTCATCTGCCCTCGGAGGAATCCTCGGATATCTGATTGGCAGACTTCGGGACGGAAATCACCAAGCACACCTCAAGAAATGACCTTCAAAGCCTCGCTGCTCTGCAGGTGGAAAATCAAACTCTTGACTTGTATCTCATTTTTGCCTATGATGATATAGTCAATAGTAAACGAATTAACTAATTGCCGTATGCTGAACCGCAATGCCATAGATGAAAGCATATGCAGTCCGGCATACGGCAATTTCTAAATTCGTTAACTATAAGTAGGTTGAGTATACACGTATATTATTGGAATCATATACAGAAAATATTTACAAAGATAAATAAAACAGCTTCCTGCTTACATCAGAGAAACATATTTGTACAGAAACATGGAATGGAGGAAATAAAAATGGGTGTAACCTATGTAAAAGAAGTCATGACACCGAAACAGCTTCTCTCCGAGTACCCATTACCGGAGGAACATAAGAAGCTGAAAAAGGAACGGGATGCCGAGATCAAAAAGGTCTTCACGGGAGAATCCGACAAATTTTTAGTTATCATTGGTCCGTGCTCGGCAGATAACGAGGATGCCGTCTGCGACTACACCAGCCGCCTTGCAAAGGTGCAGGAAAAGGTAGCGGATAAGCTGATCTTAATCCCAAGGATTTATACGAATAAGCCAAGAACCACCGGCGAGGGTTATAAAGGAATCATCCACCAGCCGGATCCGGAAAAAGCACCGGATCTGCAAGAAGGTCTCATTGCGATGCGTAAAATGCATCTTCGTTCGATAGCGGAAACACATCTTTTTGCTGCAGACGAGATGCTCTATCCGGAAAACTGGCCATATCTGGAAGATATCTTGTCCTATGTTGCTGTCGGTGCCCGCTCTGTCGAGGATCAGCAGCACCGGCTTACCGTCAGCGGTTTTGATATCCCGTGCGGTATGAAAAATCCAACAAGCGGCACCTTTCATATCATGTTAAACTCTTGCATCGCAGCCCAGGGAAGCCACACCTTTATGTACCGCGGCTGGGAAGTAAAAACCGACGGAAACCCGCTTGCACATACGATTCTTCGTGGTGCTGTCAATAAGCACAACCAGTCGAAGCCAAACTACCACTATGAAGATCTGCAGCGTCTGGTGGAAATGTATCAAAAACTGGATTTAAAAAATCCGGCATGTATCATCGATGCCAATCATTCCAACTCAAACAAACGCTACTTCGAACAGCCGAGGATTGTTTCCGAGATCATCCATAACCGGGAAATGGACAAGGATATCCACGATCTGGTGAAAGGTGTCATGATTGAAAGCTATATTGAGCCGGGCAATCAGGGAATCCATGAACATGTTTACGGTAAATCCATTACCGATCCATGCTTAGGCTGGGAGGAAAGTGAGCATTTGATCTATCATATTGCAGAGAAACTATAATATTGATTTATCAACCATTATAAATCTCGTCACATAGCTAAGGAACTGCAGCAAAATGACTAAGTTAATTCGCTACAGTTCCTAAGCTCAGTCACAGCAATCGAACAGTAAAAACAAAACCATACTACACCTGCTGTCCCGATCAAATACAAACAGAACCGCCGGTCATCCTCCGGCGGTTCCTTTTTCTTTTATCAAGATATTCTGCTCTAAGCAAATATCAAATTTCTGATTCTCTTCTCTCAGGAATGATTTACGTTCACCGTTCCTTATAAAGTAAACTCTTTCACTGTATTATTTAATTCCTCCGTCTGTGCCGTAAATTCATTCATCGTCTCTACGACCTTCTCCAGATTTACATTTTCCTCATGTACCATGTCCACGATACCAGAGGTAATCGTCACATTTTCATCAGTCATATCCCTGATAGCTGTCATATTTTCCTCGATCTGATCGATCCTGCCCGTCAGACTTTCAATATCAGCAAGAATGGACTGGATATTGGCATTAACCTCCAACACACCATGCTCGATATCCTTAAAGCTGGTTCTTGTACTCTCTGCAGTCTGATTACCAATCTCCAACTTCTCCATACCAAGCTTCATCTTCTCAATCATCTCATGCATCTTGCTTTGGACATCCTCAATGATCGTACCGATCTTCTTCGCCGATTCATTCGAGTGATCCGCTAAGGTTCCAATCTCACTTGCTACTACGGCAAAACCTCTGCCGCTCTCACCGGCCCTCGCCGCCTCGATCGATGCATTTAACGACAGCAGATTTGTCTGACTGGAAATATCTGAAATCGTATCAATGATCTCTGTCATTTCCTCGGTGCTGCTCTCAAGCTCCTTCACCACCTCGGAAACCTCGCTCATGACGACATTTACCTCGGAAAGCTGTCTGGTATGTTCTTCAATATTCTCCGCGCCAACCTGAGAATTATCTAAAGTTTTCTTTGAATTTTTAGCAATCTGCTCCGCATAGGAAGAAATCTTTCCGGATACATTCGTAATCTCATTGATGGAATCCTGCGCCTCTGCAGTCTTGGCATTCTGCGTTTCCAAATGTGCCAATATCTCATCAACCGTGGTGGATATGTGCTCACTGTTTGTCGCATTAGACTCCGTACTGAATGTCACTGCCTCTACTGCACTCTCAAACTGCACGACCATTACAGATACCTTTTCAATGATTTCATGCAGATTGTTCTTCATGATATTGAACGCCTTTGCCATATCACTGATTTCATCCTTTGTTTCCATCTGAAGTTCCTCGTCAGATAAATCCCCATCTGCAATCGTCTTCATCTTGCGTTTTAAAATACTTACCGGAACCGTGATGCTCCTGGTCAGTATGATTGCGAAAACGATCGACAGTACAAAAATCACACTAAGTGATATCATGATTGCCAGAATCATTTTATTAAAATTCTTTGAAATCTCTTCATTCATCTGTGTGCTTCTCGCCATACCATAGCTTAAAAGCTGATCACTCTCTTCCGAAAGATATCCAGCCGTCTTGATCATAGAATAGAACTTCACATCGCCTGCCAGAGAAAAACTGTCCCCACAGAGAGAAATCCCCTCCTTATAGTCTTCTATATAGCTGTTTAACAAATTTTCCACAATCTCAAACTGTGCTTTATCCTCCTTGGACATGTTCTCTACGCCCGTTCGTTCAAAAACATCTTTCAGATACTTCTGCATCCTGACAACAATCTCTGTCTCATCCGTATCCGCAATCTTTTTATTCACGGTACAATACCCCAGAATCCTTTCCCCCTGCTGTCCCGTTTCCTCCACAATATAATTGAGCTTTGCCAGATTCGCCAGCAGACCGCTGTACTGCGCATTATAAGACAAGGTCTGCTTTACAAGAAGAATGATCGGGATTGCAACTACAATTAACATCACTATAATGAAAACAAAAATTCTTCCTCCGATATTAATATTGGACAGTACCTTTGTCCCTTTAAATGTATCCGCTGTCTTTTTCTCTTTTTTCATATCCATGTCCTCCCGCTACTCTTCTACCAGATCCTTATGATTCTCGATATACTGCTTCAATCTTTCCTCATCACTCTTGATATAAGTAGACACAGGAATCCATATTTGCTTATCGATCTGATTCCCCTTCGCCACCTCTACGGCATTGACAACCGCCTTATATCCCATATTATAAGGAAGCTGTGTTGTCACTGCCTCTAAATCAATCTTATCCTCTAACATATCATTGGCAAGCTGCATACTCATATCCACACCAAGAAGAACGATATCCTTTCTTCCCGCATCCTTTAATGCCTGCGCCGCGCCATGAAGAACACCCTGATTCCACGCCCAGATCATATTGATCTCCGGATGCTCCTTTAAAATCCTGTTCGTACATTCCAACCCTTCGTCCAAAGTTTCTCCACCGTCCGAAACATCACTGACAACATCAATCACTCCCTGATCGACCATATCTTGTATCGCAGATTTAAAGCCGTTACATCTGCCCACACCAATCTCATATTTGGTATAACCCAGTATAAACATCTTCACATCCTTCAAGCCATGTGTTTTGATATACTCACATGCATAATTCCCTGCTCCGGCTCCTAAATCCGCAGGCACTACTCCGACAGCCGCATCAATATCCGTATTAACCGTCGTATTCCATGTTATGATCGGAATTCCGGCATCCTTTGCTTTTTGCAGGGATTGCGCCGTAATATTCACATCTATCGGAGAAATTACGATCGCATCCACCTTCTCTTTCACAAGCTCATCAATATGTGCCGCTTCCTTCTGCACATCATATTCAGAGTCTAACATCTTCACTTCAACACCAAGGTCTTTTCCCGCACCCCTGATACCGTTCATAACCTCCGAAAACCACTCGCCATTCATACCCATGTTTACCGAACCGATGACAAGTCCACTATTTCCTTCCGTATCTACCGATGATTTTTTGATGCTCGCATTAAATGCTTTCACCTCCTCGGAAAGATCCTCTTTCTCTGTCTTTCCGCAGGAAGTACATAGCAAGCACGCAAAAAACAATGCAAATATGCTTAATATCCACTTATTTTTTCTCAACCCAAACATACAGCAACCTCCACTCCTGAGTATTTTATTTTTTAGGTTATCATCCACCCTGTAAAACTCCTCATAATTTTATCACTATTCCCTTTTTCTGACAAGAAAAAAGCCGATTTTTTCGCATGAACCGCCGAAAAAAAGAATTATCCATGACGCACCAGACCGGATTCAAAGCCTTGCTGCTTCACAAAATCGTCCCCCCGCCTGCTACCAGTCCGCTCTCATAAAGAACTAATGCCTGTCCCGGTGTGACAGCCCTCTGTTTTTCAAAAAAGCGCACCTGATATAAATTATCGTCAAGTTGCTCCACCGTACACTCTGCCCCCTTATGGTTGTACCGGATCTTTCCGATATATGTTTTTTCCCTTGAAAAACCAGGCTCCGCCATAAAGTTCACATGATTGATATAGACCGTATCCGTAAGCGTATCTTCTGCCTTTCCTATCACAACCTCATTTGTCTCCGGTCTGATTTTTAGGACAAAGACCGGATATCCCATTGCAAGATTCAATCCTTTTCTCTGACCAACTGTATAATGAATGATTCCCTTATGCTCTCCGAGAACATTACCTACCATGTCAACAAAATTTCCGGGCACCGACCGTTCTCCGGTCTCTGCCTCGATAAAGCCCGCATAATCCCCATCCGGCACAAAACAGATTTCCATGCTGTCCGCCTTGTCTGCCACCGGAAGTCCTGCCTTTTTAGCAATTTCGCGGATTTCGTCCTTTTCATACTCCCCCACCGGCATCAGGGTATGCCTTAACTGCTCCTGTGTCAGATTATAAAGTGCATAGGTCTGATCCTTTTTTGCCGTCACGGAATTTTTGATCGCATATCGTCCGTTTGAAAGCTTCTCTATCCTCGCGTAATGTCCTGTCGCAATATAATCCGCCCCGATCGCCAGACTTCTCTGCAGAAGGGATTCCCATTTTACATAGCGATTACAGGCAATGCAGGGATTCGGTGTCCTACCCTCCCTGTATTCCCTGATAAAATAGTCGATCACCTTTTCTTTAAAATCCTGCTTAAAATTCATCACATAATAAGGAATCTCAAGCACCTGCGCCACTCTTCTGGCATCCTCCACGGCACTCAGTCCGCAACAGCCGCCGTTTTCCTCCAGCGCGCACGCA
>CADBMH010000118.1 GCA_902795705.1 uncultured Lachnospiraceae bacterium
ATAAAATATAAAAACAGACTGTTAGAAAAACATCGGTACTTACATGCTGTCTTTTAGCATGTTATGTACCGCTATGTTTTTCTTCAAATGAGAATGTGTCTGTGTTATATTTTATGCAATATATACAACAGGCAAAGAGAAAATTTGAGTTTCGCAATTACCTAACATAGCAATCACCATGAGTTTCTGTTCACTGCAAAGATGTTCATGCTTCCCACAAAGGACTAGAAGAGATTACCGCTAATCAGTATAGCATACTACCGGCTATTTAGGCAAACCAAAACATGCAAAGCTTTCCTTTTCCTTTAAAACGGAGCCGGAGCGTAAATTCCTTTCCGACCGGCAGCACATCTGCCCCTGTGCTCCTTTCCCCCTTTTCAGCGGATTTCTCATCACTTCCGCCCTCTAAAGGCAGGACAATTTCACGAAACCCGATTTCTCTTCTTCTCGTCAGCCAGCTTTGGTGTGCCGCTACGGCACCGGTACCGTCTGCCTGACCAGCCACCCGGCTTTTTTTCTGTCCTTCCGCATCCTCGTTCCGAAATGGTTCCGGTACAAAAACCTTTCCCAAAAGCTGCACGGAAGGCTCCTGCCCCGGCAAAATCAGATCCACCGCTATTTCGCATGGATATTCCTGCCAGAAATCAAAGAGTATTTTTTCCGGCTTTTCCTTCAAAAGAAATTTATCATATTCTAATGCCACTTCCTTTTCCTTTGCCTTCGTACATACTGCCCGCAGATTCAAATGCCCTTTTCGCAGCACATAGTGCTTCGCCCGGTCAAAGCATTCCGCCTTTTGTCTGTGAAATCCATTTCGATATCCCCTCTTTTCCCCTAACAGAAATACCTCCTGCCGGATCCTGATATCCTCCGAGGAAGCCCCTGCCATAAATTCATATACACCTTCCTCCAAAAGCATCCGCTCGGAAATCACATCAAAATATGCAAACTCCTCTGCCTGAAACTGAAAGTGGATTTCTCTTTCTTCCCCCGGTTTCATGGCTTTTATTCTTTCAAAATATACCAGTGTTTTTTCCGGACGCTTCACCTCAGACAAAGGCTTTCGTACATAGACCTGCAGCACCTCATCTGCTGTAACTGCTCCTATATTTTTTATCTTGATTTTCCCTTTCGCCCGGTACAGATTTTTCTCCTCCTGCTGCATTGTCTTCTCGGATAATTCCACAGCAGGGAATGTTAAACCGGAAATTTCCAGATCCTTATATTCAAAGTCCGTATAGCCAAGTCCGTAACCAAACGGATATAAAGCATCTCCTTTAAAATATTGATAAGTTCTTCCGAAACGAATGATATCGTAATCCTCCATCGGCGGAAGCTTCGTCTCTGAACGATACCATGTCATGCTGAGCCTTCCCGCCGGACTTTCCTTTCCAAAGAGAATATCTGCAGCCCCGTTTCCAAGCTCCATGGAACCACCTGCCATCGTAAGGATTCCGGGCAGATTTTCTTTTGCAAAAGAAATGTCATATGGCACACTGCTGATGAACAGAAGTCCCGTCTTCGGATTTGCACGAAAGACCTCCTCCATTAATTTTTCCTGATACTCCGGAAGCGAAATGTCCTCTCTGTCAACCTCCTCTTTGCAGGTCAGCATCGGATGCGCCCCAAGCACCAGGAGTACCTTATCTGCCCCCTTTGCCGCCAAAGCCGCCTCCTGTATCCCGTCCTTTTGTATTTCAAACCGGATCAGCAGGTCATCCGCCTCCAAAAACTCTTTTCGGATATCAGACTGTACCAAAAACTCTCTTTTTTTCACCTCTCCGTCTACAGATACGGCAAGCGCCCCTTCATCCCAGCTTCGCAAAATCCACTCATTTTCCGTGAAAGTCTGTCTTTCGATCCGGAATCCCTCCCTGACAAACCAGCCGAATGCCTCCTTTGCGGTCAGCGTTATATTGCCGGACTGCATTATGCTGTCATCATCCTCCATCGTCAAAAAGAGTCCGTTTGAAACAGACCGGAATGTAATCTGATTCCTTTCCCAAAATTCAATTTCAAAAACTTCTGCAGCTTCCTTGGAAGAAACAACCGTTAATTTTTTCTCGTCATCGATTCCCAGATAGCACCTTTCTCCATTTAATCCGGCAGATAGAGAAATTTTCACCTGTGTTAAACCATTTTCAAAGGAAACCACATCCTTCCCCAATGCATTCCCTATCCCTTCTAAAACAGTTACCGGGAACTCCGGCAGACCGCCGTACCAGTCTCTGTACCAGGCATCTCCAAGCGGTCCGACCACAGTAAGCTTCTCCCTGCCGGATATGATTTTTTCTTTCGAAAATGGAAAAAAGGCATTCTCATTTTTTAATAATACAACAGATTCTGCCGTTACCCTACGTGCCGTTTCACGCACTGCACTCTTTCTTTCCGGAGCCTCATAGCGGGAAGCTGCTTCTAAAGCAGAAAAAGCATATGGATTTTTCTCTTCCTCCTGTACGTGTTCCGGGACAAAGAATCCCAGACGAAGCATCACCCGAAAGTGCTCATAGAGCGCCTTGTCTATCTCTTCTTCCGTAATCATGCCATACTCATATGCCTCCCTCGCCGCCTCCCGAACCATCGTTATATCATCTGTAAAACAGGCAATTCCTGCTTTTAATCCTTCCGCAATCGTCTCCGAGTGCCTCGAATAATATTTATGAAAATCTACAGTCTGTCCGACATCGCCTCCGTCACAGACCACATGTCCGAGTCCCCATTCTTTCGCCAAAGAGATTTCTTCCCGTAAAAGCATCGCAGGAATCCCATTGATTTCATTATAAGCGGTCATCATCCCTTCGGCACCGGATTCCTGAATAATTTTCCGGAACGGTTTCAGATAATATTCATGTTTATTTCTCAGATTCACCGAACTGGAGCTGAAGGTTCTGCCGCTCTCCTGATTATTTGCATAAAAATGCTTCAAGGTCGCCGCAGTCCGGAGATATTTCGGATGATCTCCCTGTAACCCCCTCACATAAGCACCTGCTAACCCGGCAGTCAAAACAGGATCCTCGCCATAACACTCCTCTGTCCTGCCCCATCTCGGATCACGCCCCATATCCACCGTAGGAGCCCAGAGACTGAGCGAACGATGCTTCCCGCTGTGAAACAGAAGTCTTGCCTCCGTACCGACAATCTCACCTGCCTCCTTCATAAGCTCCGTATCCCAGGTTGCACTCATTCCGATCGGATCCGGAAAAACAGTTGTATAACACGGTTCCCCCTGATCATAATGCTGATCATGCCTTGCCTGCACTCCATGAGCCGCTTCACCGCCCACGCTCCATGCCGGGATACCCAAGCGCGGGATTTCCGGGCAGCCGGTTCCGAGACAGGAAAACTTTTCCTCCAGAGTCAGACTTTTTAACAAAAAATCCAATCGTTCCTTTTCCCCCTTGCCTGTATCCCAAAGCGGCAATTCCAGATATTCTTTTTCCATATATGATATGCCTCACTTCCAAACAATTCTTTTCAAACAGAAAAGGGCAAAATTCTCCCATTTTGCCCTCTATTTTATCTTATTTTCTGCCACGGCTTTTGACATAACACAAGTTGCAAAATTCTTTTGTAAAAAAGCTTTTTAAACAACTTGTTTAAATAAAATTACGAAGTAATTTTATTTTTGATACTCTAATGCCGCCCCGATAAAGCCTTTAAACAACGGATGCGGTCTGTTCGGTCTGGATTTAAACTCCGGATGCGCCTGTGTCGCTATGAACCACGGGTGGGAAGGAAGCTCACACATCTCTACAATCCTGCCGTCCGGTGAAAGACCGGAAAGCTTCATCCCTGCCTTCTCCAGTTCATCGCGATAATAATTATTTACCTCATAACGGTGCCTGTGACGCTCAGAAATCTCCTTTTTTCCATATAAACGAAGTGCAAGAGAATCATCTGCCAGAACACATGGGTATGCTCCCAGACGTAAGGTTCCGCCGATATCCTCCACCCCATCCTGATCCGGCATCAGATGGATAACAGGATGTGTCGTTTGTGGATCAAGCTCGATACTGTGCGCATCCCGAAAACCACAGACATGCCTTGCAAATTCTACAATACTGAGCTGCATACCAAGGCAGAGTCCTAAATATGGTACACCATTTTCACGGGCATAGCGGATTGCGTTGATCATTCCATCTGTACCTCTGTCACCAAATCCTCCCGGAACAATAATCCCGCTGACATCACCTAAAATCTCATCTACATTGTCCTTTGTAACCGTCTCGGAATCCACCCACTTGATCGTCACATTGCTCTTATGCGCAAGACCTCCATGCTTCAGAGATTCCACAACGCTGATATAAGCATCATGCAGCGTCGTATACTTACCAACTAACGCAACGGTAACATCCTTTTCCAGATTTTTTAAAGTGTCTACCATTATCTGCCATTCTTCCATATCCGGTTCCGGACAGTCAAGCTTTAAACAGTCGCATGCCACATTTGCCAAATGCTCCTTTTCCATTGCAAGAGGCGCTTCATATAAGGTCTCCACATCCAGATTCTGCAATACATGCTTCGTCGGTACATTACAAAACAGCGCAATTTTATCCTTGATCCCGTCCTCTAACGGACGCTCTGTTCTGCACACGATAATATCCGGCTGGATTCCCATCCCCTGAAGCTCCTTGACGCTTGCCTGTGTCGGCTTCGTCTTCATCTCTCCGGAAGCCCCCAGATAAGGAATCAGTGTTACATGAATGATGATCGCATTATCATGTCCCACATCATGCTGAAACTGACGAATCGACTCCAAAAACGGCTGACTCTCGATATCACCGACCGTTCCGCCGACCTCTATGATAGCGATCTGTGTCTCCTTTACTCCGTCATCCCGGTAAAAACGGCTTTTGATCTCATTTGTGATATGAGGAATGACCTGTACGGTTCCGCCGCCGAAATCTCCGCGGCGTTCCTTCGAAAGCACAGACCAGTATACCTTTCCTGTCGTGACATTTGACTGCTTCGTTAAGCTTTCATCAATGAACCGTTCATAATGGCCCAGATCTAAATCCGTCTCTGCGCCGTCATCCGTCACAAAAACCTCACCGTGCTGCACCGGATTCATCGTCCCCGGATCAATATTGATATAAGGATCAAATTTCTGCATCGTCACACGATACCCACGCATCTTTAAAAGCCTTCCCAAAGATGCAGCCGTAATCCCTTTTCCTAAACCGGAAACAACCCCGCCGGTCACAAACACATACTTGACAGCCATTCCCCTGCCCTCCTTACAGTCGTTTTAACAATGCTTCCCTCTGCTCCTCATAGCCCGGTTTTCCAAGCAGTGCAAACATATTTCTCTTATAGCTCTCCACACCCGGCTGATTGAACGGATTCACTCCCAGGATATACCCGCTGATACCGCATGCAAACTCAAAGAAATAGAATAACTGTCCCAGATAATATTCATTCTGCTCCGGAACCTTTACCATCAGATTCGGCACATTTCCGTCAACATGGGCAAGCTGTGTTCCCTTCATCGCACTCTTATTGATAAAATCCAGTGTCTTTCCGGTCAGATAGTTCAGTCCGTCTAAGTCCACCGGTTCCTCTTCAATCGTAATGTCAAGAGAAGGAGACTCTAATTCCAAAATAGTTTCAAACATCAATCTGCTGCCATCCTGAATAAACTGTCCCATAGAATGGAGATCCGTCGTAAAATCTACTGCTGCCGGGAAAATTCCCTTCTGATCCTTTCCTTCACTCTCTCCGTAAAGCTGTTTCCACCACTCGGAAACATAGTGGAAAAACGGCTCATAATTTCCAAGGATTTCCACACTTTTTCCTTTGCGAAGTAAAATATTACGGATCGCAGCGTACTTTAATGCCTCATTTTCTTCAAACTCATCTTTTAAACAGATATCACGCATGGAAGCCGCACCTTCCATGAGCTTTGTAATATCTGCGCCACTGACTGCAATCGGCAAAAGACCAACTGCCGTAAGTACGGAAAAACGTCCTCCGACATCATCCGGTACAACAAAAGACTCATAGCCCTCCTCTGTAGCAAGTCCTTTCAATGCACCCTTCTGTTTGTCTGTTGTCGCATAAATCCTCTTTGCTGCCTCTTCCTTTCCGTATTTATTTTCCAACATCTTCTTGAAAATACGAAATGCAACGGCAGGCTCTGTCGTAGTACCGGACTTACTGATGATATTAACAGAAAAATCCCTGTCTCCGATCACTTCGATCAGTTGCTTCAAATATGTACCGGAAAGACTGTTTCCGCAATAATAAATCTCCGGTGTCTTACGAACCTCCTTCGATACACTATTGTAAAAAGCATGTCTTAAAAACTCGATTGCTGCCCTTGCACCAAGATAGGAACCACCGATACCGATTACCAAAAGTACCTCAGAATCCGACTGAATCTTCTGTGCTGCTGCCTGAATACGCTTAAATTCCTCTTTATCATAATTTACAGGAAGATCAATCCATCCCAGGAAATCATTTCCCGCTCCCGTTTTCCCCGTTAATACCGCTTTCGCATCCTTTGCGATTTTCTCCATTGCTGTTATCTCCTCATCGGAAATAAAGCTTTTTGCCAATGAATAATCAAATGTTACCTGCTTAGCCATAATTCCTCCATCCCGCCTTTCGGCATGTAAATTTTCAAGTGTAAACTTAAGATTTTCCCTGCGCTGCAGCATATGCCGTGAGCATCAGGAAATCATTTCACACTACTCTTCTAGATTACCAAATTTAGTGAAGTTTGGCAACCATGCAAGACGAATTTTTCCGATCGGACCACTTCGCTGCTTCGCAATAATTACCTCTGCCACATTTTTATCCTCTGTATCCGGATGATATACTTCATCGCGGTATAGAAACATCACGATATCGGCATCCTGCTCAATCGCGCCGGATTCACGGAGATCCGAAAGCATCGGTCTTTTATCCGGTCTTTGCTCGACCGCACGCGAAAGCTGCGACAGGGCGATCACGGGAATATTTAACTCTCTTGCCATGACCTTTAACGACCTTGATATATCAGCAATTTCCTGCTGCCGGCTTTCTCCGCGTCTGGTACCGGAACCGCTCATAAGCTGCAGATAGTCAATGATCACCAGATCCAGTCCCTTAGTCAGCTTCTGCTTTCTGCATTTTGTCCTGAGCTCCGATACCGTGATTCCCGAAGTATCGTCAATATAGAGGTTTGTCTTGCCGATTCGCCTGACACTGTCAACCAGACGCAGCCAGTCCTCATCCTCTAATTCTCCCGAACGGATTTTTTGCGAATCCACACGGGAATTCATTGACAGCATACGGCGTATATACTGTTCCCTGCCCATCTCCAGACTAAAGAGGGCAATCTTTGCATCCCCATGCAGGGCAATATATTCTGCTATATTCAGTGCAAATGCCGTCTTCCCCATCGCCGGTCTCCCCGCGATCAAGATCAGATCGGAGTTTTGCAGTCCCGCAGTTTTATAATCCAGATCACGAAATCCGGTTGCCAGTCCGGTAATCCGTCCCTCCTTTTTATAGGCGGCGGTAATTTCATTCAATGTGTCAATCACAACCGTATTGATCGGTGTAAAATCCTCGGTTCCCCGCTCCTGCAAAACAGCAAAGATATCCCTCTCTGTCGTTTCCAAAATCTGTTCCACAGGCTCCCTGTCCTGATAACAGTTTGCCGTCACCTGCTCCGAAACATGAATCAGTCGCCTGAGAACTGCTTTTTCTCTTACAATTTTAGCATAATATTCTACGTTCGCAGTAGTCGGTACCCCGATCATCAGCTCCGCCAGATACTCCGGGCTGGACAACTCAGGAGACAGCTCCATTTTCCGAAGCTTTTCCTGCAGTGTAACCAGGTCCGTACCAACTCCGTCCCGATACAATTCTAAAAGAGCCTGAAAAATCTCTCCATACTGTCCCTGATAAAAATCTGCTGTCGTAAGAAGCTCAGAACAGACTAAGATCGCATCCTTATCCATCATCATCGAACCGATCACGGCACGCTCCGCCTCTTTGCTGTGGGGCGGTATTCTTTTGATCACAGCCTCATCCATTTTTTGCTCCTTTTATGCTTCTGTCACCACAACCTTCAGTTCCCCGGCCACCTTTGGATGAAGTTTGATCTCCAATGTATAGGTTCCCGGACTTTTGATCGGATTTGCAAGTGACATCTTCTTTTTGTCAAGCTCATATCCAAGCTGTTCCTTCGCGGCAGCGGCAAGCTCCTTTGTAGAAACC
>CADBMH010000119.1 GCA_902795705.1 uncultured Lachnospiraceae bacterium
CTTCTTTCAAAAGCCGGTAAAAGCTGTAATGCTTTATTTCCTCTTCAGGAATCTTCGGCGGAACTGCCTGACCTTTCAGAAGCACGGCTGATGCAGCCCTCTCGAAAATTTCCGACATTCCCTGCACCATTGCCTCCTCCAGCGTATTTCCTGCCGCCATCCCATTGGAACCTGCAAAATGAAACACAAAATCAATCGGCACATACCATATTTTATCTTCGCCGGGGTCGGCAAACGGCACGCAGGGCAGGCTGTCTGTCCCTTTCCCATAACACTCCGCAAAGTGACCCAGCAATCCAGCCTGCGACTCCCTGTCAATACAGCCCATCTCAATGAAAATATTTAACGTATAGGGATCCGGGTGAGCAACGATTTCCTCGATAGAAAGAACCTTTTCATCAGGGAAGTCATGAAAGCCTGTCTCGGAATAAAAGCTGTCCCTTCTATCCCTGATTGTGAGCAGACCATTATTCATTCTCTCCATCAGCTCGGCAAAGCCTGATGCTGTGGAATACAGCACATCCGTCCCCTTGCCGTTGCTTCCAAGTTTTGTAGGATAGATACTCACCCTGCAGGACTTCGCCCCCTCATATGCAGAATTTGTCCATGTCTGCACCGGAAAAAGCCCCATCTCGTTCAGAATACGCCGGATCTCGAATATCGTATCCTGTGGCATTCTTTCTTTATATTTTGAATAATTTGACATAATCCTACTCCTATTTGTTTATGCCGGTGACAAGCAGGTTTGCCCCGCCCTGCCATTCCCATGCATTGTTGTCATGTAGATGTTTCTGAAGCCACTCACACTTTTGCGAGAGAATACTGCGAAAACGTTCCGCATCATCCTCTGTCACATCGCCATGATCCTCAAGTGCCATAAACACCTCTAACTTTTTAAGCTCTGAAATTCTGTAGAGTTCAATGTATCTAAGCTTATCTTCATCCGGCACCGCAGCATTGGAAAGAGAAAAAATCTTGCCGACAGGGTATGCCGACACCTCCTTCAGTCCATGCCTCTCAAAGAAAAGCGGCATTTGATCCGGTTTTACCCCCATCATACGGGACTGTAAGGGATCTACGGTAAAGTACATCTGAGAAAGCTTTTGGGATATGACCTTAAGTTCTTCAAACCATGTGCATTCTTCAGGATACTCCCCTGAAGCAATGCATTGTGAAATAAAACTCATCGCCGTGACGGATGATATGATTCCGCCGGGTTTTGCGACACGCTTCATCTCGCTCATAGCCCGATCGGGGTCAGGGATGCTTGTAAAAAAAGTATGGCTGGTTACAATGTCAAATGTATGATCCTCAAAGGGAAGATCCAATGCATCACCTGTCATAAAATCAATGGATAATCCCTGCTTATCCGCCTGTGTCCTTGCGTATTCAATAAAGGGTTCTTCCAGATCTATCCCCACCGATGACACATCTTCCTCCCCTGAGGTGAGCAGGCGGGTAAAATATCCCGTGCCACAGCCCACATCCAGGAGCTTTGAGCCGTTTCTCACCCCGCACCACTTTCTCACAAGAGGGTACAATTCCCGAGGGATCAGAAACATTCGTGTCCTCTCCAAAAACTCAGGATTTTGAAAATACACCGACCACTTTTTTATTTTTTTCTCCATATTATGTATTGTACCCTCCCGAAAACTTCCATCCCATGATTTCAAAAGTTTAAAAATGCGGGACACCTTTTACTGACAAAAGATGTCCCCTCTGTTTCAGACAGGATATATTCCTCTCTTTAAAATCTTAAAGAAAAGAACACACGGTATTAAATTCCTGCAGCAAGATTCAATAAAGTATCGACTGTTGTAACTCCAGTATCAGAAACACCTCCAGCCACACTCGCCAGATCTTCATCTGAAAGCTCACCGTCACCATTTGCTGCTTCAGAAAACTTTGTCATGACTTCCGTAAACTCTTCCTTGGTAAAGCCGTCCTGAACGGACTTCGCCCAGTCATAGGCCTCATCCCCGTTCGTAAATGACTTCATCTTTGCCTGCATATCCGTGTCCTCTGATACCTTCTTCAAAAACTCCTTCATGTTCTCGTTCATGTTTTCTACCTCCTGTTTTGTTAATTGATTTTATAGTTTTTATATTCTCTGAAACGTTACCTCCTGCGACAGGAACAAACTCTCCATCGCAAAGAAAAGTACCGTCAGGAATCTCCTTTATTCCCGTCTTTATATTCTTTATATAATATACAAATCAGAACGCTGTCTGGAGACATGTTTTTTATAAAATCAAATTTTTCGTATCCCTCTGCCCACACGTTACCATTATAGCATTAAGTGTACCTGCTGCCAGAGCTGTTCTGTTACTGTTCTGCGTCAAGCCTTTGACGCTCCACGAGTTCCGCAAACCGGCCTTTTCTTGCGATCAGCTCATCATATGTGCCATCCTCAATGATTTTTCCCTTATCCAGCATAAGAATGCGATCGCAGTTTTTAATTGTGCTGAGCCTGTGCGCAATAACAATTCTCGTGCATTTCATTTGATCCAAAGCTTCGGAAACCTGTCTCTGCGTCTTATTATCAAGTGCCGAGGTTGCCTCATCAAACATAAGAAGCTTAGGCTTAGGAGCGACCGCTCTTGCAATCATCAGCCTTTGCTTTTGACCGCCGGAAATCCCCCCTGCACCCTCTGCCACCATGGTATGCATCTTCATCGGCATATCTCTGATATCGTCTGCGATCCCCGCAATCTCCGCCGCAGCCCAGGCATCGTCCTGTGTCAGCTCAGGAGCCGATATCACGATATTCTGATAGATACTTCCATTAAAAAGACCTCCATTCTGTGTTACAGCACCTATTCTTCTTCGGAGAGATTTTAGATCTAATTTGCTCATGTCCCGTCCATCATAATAAATTGCTCCGCGTTCGGGAGTTTCGAAGCCCAATAAAAGACGCATAAGCGTGGATTTGCCGCAGCCTGTCGTACCCACGATTGCAACATACTCCCCGTTCTTAATCTTCAGATTCATTCCATCTACTACATAGGGCATATTTTCCTTATAACGAAAATACACGTTTGAAAGTTCAATATTTCCCGAAATCGACGTTACCATCGCCTTACTATCTGCTGACTCCGGCTCAGCGGCAAGAATCGGAGAGAGTGTATCCATAATCGGCTTTATCTGGGCTATCATCAAAGATACAGCCGAAAATGCAGTAAATGCCCCTGTCACCATACCAAAAGCAGTATTGAAGGAAATATACTCTGAAGGAGTCACATCGGTGGTCACCGCAAGGTAGTAAATCGCGATGATTCCGACAAGGGTAATGGCTTTGTTCACTGCATTGCTTATTCTAAGGAACAGGGAAGTATTATACGTGGCATCCACCTGCTTCGCATATTGATCTGCCCACCTGGAAAAAGCACGCTTTTCAGCTCCTGCGAGCTTCACTTTTTGAACGCCATTGATCAATGAGAAGGTAATTCCGCTGGCTTTTGCCTGTTGCTCCATAACCTTTTCAAAGACTCTCTGCTGCATAAATGCAGTAATCAGACTTACCACCAGCGAAGCAGCAGTTACCAGGAACGCAGGTGCCGCAAGCGCAGGTGCGAAGGTTCTGATCTGTCCGATGTAAACCAGTGAGAAAATCGCCGTAAGACCAAGTGAAAACACATTTCCTATCAGCAGCGTACAAAGCAGCGTGATCCCTTGAAACCGTGATGACAGCTCACCCGCAGAATACTTTCTGAAAAACTGTGCAGGGAGATTTAATAATCTCATCATCAACGCAGCCTCCACAGAAAGCGATGCCTTAAACTGTATTCTGGATACGGCGAGTCCCCTTACAGCATTAATCAGCCCCTGTGATATTAATACGCAAAGGATAAACACTGCAGTTCCAGCCAAAATCACGGGCTTTCCACTGTCCAAAACAAATCCCGTCAGTGACCGGGTAAGCAAAGGCATAACCATACCGATCAAAGCTGCAAAAACTGACATTCCACACAAGAGCACATAATCCCATACGGTGGCAGATTCCTTGATATAGAGGAGCAGATCTGCAATATTCAGCTTTTTTAAGGGCAGCGGACGATAAAAACAAATCGCCTCCTCCTCAAAATCCTTTTCATTTTTCTTTGTGATACTTACCTTTTTCCCTGTTTCGGGACTATAGTAATAATATCCCTTGAATGCCTTTGGAAACAGTGCCAGCGGTCTGTCGTCCTCTTTTCTAAAAGCCATTAACGGTCCATAAGAATCTTTGTGCCATTCCTTTTTAAGTACAACCTTACGCCTCATGATTCCGTGAGGGCGCAGGCAATACTCAAGCTGTTCGTCCGGATCTGTAATGCCATCCGGAATCTCCACAGGTTTAATATGATAGTATTTGAGGATCTCGTCAACACATTCCTTTGTGACAATCCTTTCTTCAGCCCCTGTATCCGGCTTACCTAAAACTACTGAGGCAAAGCGTAAAATAGATTCTTCAAATACTTCATCATCATTCTGTTTTGCCTGTCTGATCTGCTCATCAAACCAACCCATCTAAATCTCCTCCTTAATCATTGGAAATAAGCTCAGCATAATAGCCGCCCCTGGCATAGAGTTCTTCATGCGTGCCGCGTTCGACCACTTTTCCCTTATCAAGAACGACTATCTCGTCACAATCCCTTATGGTGGAAAGTCTGTGAGCGATGACAATACAAGTGATTCCTCTGTCTTTGACCGCCTTTACCAGTTCGAATTCCGTCTTTGCATCAAGTGCGGAAGTCGCCTCGTCCATAATGATGATGGAAGGATCCATGGCAAGCACCCTGGCTATTTCCAGTCTTTGCCTCTGTCCGCCCGAAAGATCCATGCCGCCATCCGTAAGCTTACCGTAAAAACCGCCTTCACGAGCCATCACATCATCATAAATCTGGGCATCTCTAGCCGCAAGGATCATTTCAAAATCCTCTATCGTATCATTCCACATCTTAATATTATTTGCAATCGTGTCCTCAAACAGGATAATATCCTGATCCACCACCGCAACAGAACCTGCAAACACACTTCTTTCAATCTCATTGATATGTTTCCCATCAAAGAGTATCTCGCCGCTCCACGGACGATAAAGCCCTGAAATAAGCTTTGATAAAGTGGATTTTCCACAGCCAGACGTGCCGACGAAAGCTACTCTGCTGCCCGGTTTCAGATGCATGGAGAAATTCTCTATCAAAGGAGGTGCAAGTCTTGAATAACCAAAGGAGATATTATTCAGTTCTACTTCACCTGACAGCTTTGAATAATCCATATTCTCATCAAGCGGGTGATCCGTAAAATATTCGTCCAAAGGGTACTGCATGACATCTTCCACCCGTTCCATATCTGTACGCATTTCCTGAATGGTCTGCCCTGCCGTGATCAGAGTCTGTGCCGGGGTCATAAAAGAATTCATGAAGCCCTGGAATGTCATGATCATGCCTATGGAGAACTGACCTTTCATCGCAAGCCATACACCCAGTACCAGTACCGAGGAGTTGGCAGCGGAAATCAGAAGTGCGGGAATCCCTCCCAAATACTGATTGATTCCTGCAAAACGCACATTTTGTGTATTGACAGAAGCCTGAAAACCTGCCCACTTCTGAAAAAATCCATTTTCTGCACCGGAAGACTTGATCGTTTCTATCATCTGAATTCCAGAGACCGTTGTAGACACTAACTTGCCGGAATCACGCTTCTGCACGCGAGTGATGTTCACACGCTTTTTGGATATCAGCGTGGAAAGAAACAGATTCAGAGCAATTACCGCCACGCCAACAAACGTAAGCAGTACGCTGTAACGCACCATTATCCCCAGGTACAGAACCAGCATGACAGAATTTAATACCAGCGGCACAACCGTATTGATCACTGCGCCTGCAATGGTAGCGTTTGTGGTTTGCCTTTGCATGATGTCGCCCGCCATGCGCTGCGTAAAAAATTCCATTGGCATACGCAGTACCTTCCACATAAACGTACTGCTACCCACAACATCCATCTTCGCGTTAATCTTCATAGAGTAAACCTGCTGCAGACACATAACAAGTACCTGCACGATCGCAGCGATACTTAACACAGCTATGAAAGGCATGAGTAACGCACTGTTTTCATGCGTTAAAAGTCGATCCATAAAAAAACGTGAAAATGCCGGATTCAGCATGTCAAAGGCATAGGTGATCATCAGCGTCAACGTAACCAGAACGACTGCTGCCGTCGCACCGGTTAACCGGTTTTTCGCAAATTCGATCGTACTTTTTCGTCTGCCACCAGGTTCAAAATCTTCTGAAGGTTCGAACAAAAGGCAAATTCCCGTGAAAGA
>CADBMH010000120.1 GCA_902795705.1 uncultured Lachnospiraceae bacterium
AGCAAAGAGTATACCGGATAACTATGAAAAAATTTATCATCTTTGGAAGAAAGGGAAAATATCTGCAAATGCTGCTTCTAAGGAGCTGGGTGTTGCCAGAAATACTTTTTTAAAATGGACAAGAGACAAATAGAAGGAAAGGGTGAATATAATGTCGGAAAAGAATGTGCAAAAAGACCGGTTAGATTTTTTAGTAAAAAAGTTTTGTGAGGATTCCATAGAGTACAAGGATATGGAGATTCCACCGGAGCCGGAGGAAAAAAGAAGGATCCTCCGTTCGCTTATGAATATTCGTATGCCGAGGAAGCTGTCAGAAGATATACTGCAGGTGCAGGATGCATATTTAAGGGAGCGGGCAGCGGAAAAGGGAATTGTCTCGCTTGATGAAATACCGACAGTAAAAGAATATTATGGCAGCAGCAAACCATATGCGGCAGGTTTATCAATCTGGCAGGGAGATATTACAAGGCTTGCCTGTGATGCAATCGTGAATGCAGCCAATTCACAGATGCTTGGCTGTTTTGTGCCAATGCATACCTGTATCGATAATTGTATCCATACTTTTGCGGGAATCGGACTCCGATTAGAATGTAGCAGGCAGATGAACAGATTGCGGGAGCTGCATGGAAGGGATTATGAGCAGCCGACTGCTGTTCCAATGCTAACGGATGCCTATAATCTTCCGGCAAAAAAGGTGATTCACATTGTCGGTCCGATTGTACAGACACATGTAACACCTCAGCTCGAAAAAAATCTGGCAGACTGCTATAGAAATACTTTAGAGCTGTGTTTGGAGCATGGATTAAAGAGTGTGGCGTTTTGCTGTATTTCTACAGGGGTATTTCGTTTTCCGAATGACCGGGCAGCGGAAATTGCCGTAGAAACGGTTGCCAGTTGGCTTTCAGAGCATGAAGGAGTTATGAGACGGGTGATTTTTAATGTGTTTAAGGATGAGGATTTACAGATTTACGAAGATTTACTTGTATAAAATTACGCCCCGCTGTGCAGTCATGGTAGTTGGCGAGAGGAAAATGGAACAGGCGGAAGACTTTTGAAAACGAAGGATTAATTAATGGAGTGTATTATGGGAGAGTATAAGAAAATCGGAAAAAATGCGAGAAATGTCATGCTGGTAAGCTCTATGATCTTTAGTGTGATCAGTACGGCAGTGCTTTTGGTTGTCTGGTTGATCTTCGGAGAGGATTTTCCGAGAATTGTGAACATTATTTTGCTTTTGACCGGAGCGGTAATCTGGGTAATCTCGCTTATTGAGCCGTTCATTCGTTATGAGAGATACCGGTACCGCTTTACAGAGGAAGAGATTGATATCAAAGAGGGGTTTCTTTTTGTTGAGAGAAATGTAGTGCCGATTGAACGGCTGCATAAGATTTCGATGCTCAGCGGACCGCTTGACCGGATTTTCGGTCTGTCGAAGGTCATTGTGACAACAGCGGGAGGAGATGTCACGATTCGCTTTTTGGACGAGAAAAAGGCAGAGGAGATCGTGGAGAGCTTGAAAAAGCGGATCAATGCTTATGCGGTGGCACAGAAAGAAAAAGAAGAGAGGAACACGAAGGAGGGGAGAACCGGAAATGACGAAGTATGACGACTTTGAAATAGCTCCTTTTCGAAACCATCCGACTTATATAGTGGAACAGATGTGGGGGATTTTGCTTGTGTTATTTTTGATATTGTTTCAAAATACGGCACTTGCAGCAGAGGTTGTGGGACTTATAAAAAGCGGGCGGCTGATGGAAGCACTTATCGCTTTTGCCGGCGGGTTTTTCGTTTTAATTATTGTCATGGCATGGTATATTAACCGCTGGTACCGGACGACAATCTCGCTTAAGGATTATACGCTTACGATTCAGCGAAATACATTAAACCGTATGGTAAATTCTATTTCGGTAAATAATATTTCCAATATAAATCTGGAGAGAAATCTGTTTGAAATGGTTGTGGGAACCTGTAAGGTGAAGCTCGATACAAATTCCCTTTCCACAGCAAATTCCACAGATGTGAAAATTGTCCTGAGCAGGAGGAAGGCAGAGGAATTAAGGGATATTTTGACAGAAATGCTAAGAGAGCTTAACGGGGAAATGGCCGGAGAGAGAGAGGAAGCCGGAGCTTTTTTTACAGCACATGAAAAGGGGCAGGAGATAGTTCAGGATGAGATGGTTCTTCCGGAAACGGTTTCAGATGGTATCCGGCCGGAGCGGGGAGTTACCGTAGATTATACAAATCCACAGATTATAAGAAATTGTGTTATGAATACAAAACTTTCCGCTTTTTTTGCGATCGTACTGGCAGCAATCGGATCGGTTGCCGCCATTATAACGGGAGAGTCGGAGATAAAAGCGGATTCCATTATTGGTATGATTGTAATAGTTTTGTTTATCGGATATACCTTTTTTTCACAGTTTGTAAAAAAGTGGCTGGCAGATTTTAATTTTAAAGCAAGACGCGAAGGAGATAAAATCTATGTGAAGTTCGGACTTCTTACTGAGGATCACTATACCGTGCCGGTGGATAAGATCAATGCCATTGTGATAGAATCTACCATGCTTGGGCGGATTTTCGGCTATGCGAGCCTGAAGGTGATCAATGTTGGCGGAGAAAAGGATGATGTAGACGGGATGAAGCTTCTCCTTGCGGATAAGGAAGAGGAGCTGAAGAGAAAAATGCAGATGCTTTTACCGGAATTTGATTTTCCGGTGATGAAAGAAATGAAAAGGCAGCCGAAAAGTGTGCTGGTCAAACGGTCACTGACTACACTGATCTGGGCTTGCCTTTTTCTTTTGGGAATCTATGCCGGTCTGTCCCGGTTTATGGGACCGGAGGAGCGTTTCTTCATAAAATGGATTTGGGTTCCAGTTGTGATTTTAGCTTTTTTAGTGGAGATCGGTATTCTGCTTTCCTACCGTGTTACAAAGCTTGCCGGGACGGAGCAGATGCTGCTTTTTTCCAGTGGAACCTTTGGAAAGACCGTGGTATCTATCCCATATGAAAAAATGCAGTATATCAGTATAAGCAAAGGTCCGTTAGAGCGCCTTTTGTCTATCGAGCATGCTACGATTTTTATTTTGGCAAATACTTTACGGCAGGCACAGACGACCGGTTATTTTAAAGAAGGCGAATTTGAGGATCTGATTGAAAAGCTTCGAAATACTTACCTGAAAGTGGAACAGGAGATATGATCATAAAAAAACTTCTTTATGCGGGTAGCATAAAGAAGTTTTCTGTTTTAAGTTGACTAAAAATTAATTTCCGCTTTTGTTTTGCGGATATCCGTTCCCCTGCAGATCAGAAGTCTGTGTCGATGTTTCGGAAGACTTGTCGTGCTTTGAATCGGAACGGCTTGCTTCCCATACACCCTTCGGTGTGGTTTTAACCGGTTTCTTTTTTTGTGTTTTTTTCATAATACCCCCTCCAAACTGAATAAAGTATTTAATTTTTTCACTCTTATACCCTTGGCGCAAATCAGTCATTTTCGGCTGATTTTGCACTATTAATAAATAGTTTAAAAGTTTACTTTCAAACTTAGTGTGCTCCGAAATTCAAATTCTATTCTTTTATGCCAAAGTATTTATTGGTGAGGCACTTTTTGAGAAAGAAGGTATATAATTTATTATTCACAATCACTTTTTTTCTTGCAATAAATGTATCATCATGATAAAGTAAATTAGATAATATATTATCTAAAAAAAATAAATTAGTTCTTTTCAGCTAATATATTAGCTATAGATTATTTTTTGGAGGTGGCATATGAATAATCAGGCATGGTTGGGGAAAATGGTATGGGGGCGCTGTGCTATTATCCTGCTGATGATATGCCTCCTGCAGGGAATATGATTATTCTTTGTGTGCAAAGGCATGTGGGATTAAGATGACAGAGACAAAATTATTTCCTTCTGAGATTTGTGCGGGATATTTTGGGACAGTACGCTTTGATAGAGGAGAGAGCAAGATACATGCTGCAACCGCAGCGGCTATTTTGGAATCTGATTTCGTTACTGAGTGTACATTTGCAGCATGGAGATGAAATAATTGCTTCGGTATAGAGAGAACATGATGGAGGGTAAGGCGTATATGGAAGAATTGATTTGGGAAACGACAGAGGAAACAGCACTTTCCATTGCATGTGAGTAATGAATTGGATGTTCTTTTTTCAGAGGTACCATATTTAAACATTGAAGAGGTGATCAGAGAAAACAGGTAAACTCATCCTTCCGAAAAGCAAAAAGGGCATACAATGGGACAGATACCAAAGAATCTATCGTACCAAAGTTGTTTTCTGATATTCGGAAGGCCTTTTCCGGCTGAAATTTTTCACAGTAGTTTTTTAAGCTTTTGCTTCTTTTATGTCTTCCGGATTTAATCTCCATAGGAACAATATCTCCGGCAATATCCAAAAGAATGTCAATTTCCATGCTGTCAGATGGTTTGTAATAATAAGGTGTCATTCCCTTCGCTATCAGTGTTTGTATGACATAGTTTTCTGTAACAGCACCCTTGTAGATATTGTGCTCATTAGATAACAGCGTTTTATATTGGATGCCCGCAAGGCAGCAGAGCATGCCGACATCAGAAAGGTAGAGCTTAAAGCTGTTTTCATCAGCATATGCTTTAAGCGGTGATGACGGCAGATTTGTTTTTTCTACTTTATAGACCATATTTGCTGCTGTCAGCCAGTCAAGCGGTGCTTTAAAATCTCTTTTGTTTGCATTTGCACGAACCTCTTTATATTTAAATTTTGGATTTTCATGGGCAAGCTGCTTTGGAACAGAGTGATAGATTTCATTTATTTTTACTCCTTCTGCTGCACTTATGGTATATTTTGTCATGTCCGCCGCATAGGCAAGCAATAAATTTTCCTGTATGCTCCGGTCGAAGTTTAAAATATTACGCCCTGTCTCATTGTACTGGTTTATACATTGCGGCATACCACCTACAAAGAGGTAGTCGCTGTAATACTGAATCGCTTTTTGGTGAATGGCTTCCGGCAAAGCTTGCATTTTGTGGTAAGAATCAAGAATCATATCCCTTAAAGGTTCCTGGTCGCAGGCAAGTAAAAATTCTTCGAAGTCAAGGGGAACCATATGGATAATCCGCACCTTTCCAACCGGAAAAGAAGTTTCAAAACGATTTAGTTTTACGCCTAAAAGACTGCCGGCACAGACAACACGGTAGTTTTTTTCAGATTCGCAGAAATATTTTAAGGAAGTGATTGCTTTTTCCGAGCGCTGGATTTCATCAAAAAAAATCGCAGTATGCTCTGTAATCTTTTTGTCAAGTAGTATTTCTAACTGTGGTATAATGCTTTCAGGATCTAAGTTATGCTCAAAGATGGAAAGCAGGTCTGTGTTGCTTTCAAAGTTCAAATAAATATAGTCTTTATAGGTATTTTCACAAAAATGCTTTAAAATCCATGTTTTTCCGATCTGACGGGCGCCAATGACAAGCAAAGGCTCCTTTGTATTTTTTTCTTCCCAGCTTTCCAGGCTTTGATAAATTTTTCGAAACATCATAAGTTGACTCCTTTATGAAATAGCTTGTGCTGTGGGTATTAAATAAATTTTTTATACCTTTTGACCTTGGCATCATAATCTTAAAATAGCAAAAAAAATGAAAAAGTTCAAGAAAAAAGTGAAAAAAAGTTGAAAAGTTTCAAGAAAAAAGCGAAAAAAAGTTGAAACTTTTCAACTTTTTTGTATTACAATAAGTTTTAAATAAAATTAAATTTGAACCTTTTGGTTTGTTTTGCTCAATATATAATAAAAGCAAAGGAGGTGCACCGATGACAGTGAAAGAACTGGAGGAGTTGGTGGAGACATATGGGACGGCAATCTACAGCTTTTGCTGTTATCTGACCGGCAGTGTGCAGACCGCAGAGGATCTATATCAAAATATCCTTTTAAAAGCCTTGGAAAAGACGGTGCTTGATATGGATTTAGAAAAAAATGTCCTGCACCTTGCAGTTACCGATCATTCGCAGGTGATAAAAGAAAAAGGGATTATAGAATGGTCACTATATTTGTCAAATCTAATGGATTCGGAAACAAACAGCGAACGGATTTTAGAAGGAACTTATTCGGTATCCATGCAGATACAGACAAAGGAGCTTTTAGCAAAAATTATAAAAGACAGCCGGTTTGGAAAGGAAGGCAGCTTAAAAATCACACCGATGTCAATGGATTTAAAGATGATCCTTCCGTATCGGGAAGCAAAATCATTTACAGAATCCCTTTCCGGGAAAGCTGCAACTGTGCCGTTTGTTCTGTTAAAGAACGGAGAGAAGGTTCTTTGTGATATAGATGGAGATTCGGTGAGGTTGGAATTTGAGGATGAGAAGGACCGGAAAGCAGAAGTTTTTGCAAGATTTTCTTTTGAAAAGCCGATTGAGCCGGAGGAAGTAAAAGAAACGAGCGTTGGGCTGCCTATTAAATAAATATGCGGTACTTGTTTATTATAACAAGTACCGTTTTTTAATTGTAGATCTGCTTTTTTCCTATATACTTTATGTAATTCATATAAGAGTAAAAAGATAGAAAAATCTCACATTTTAAAGTTTTGACAGGTATACAACATGAAAACAATTTCTAAAATGATAGAAGACATCGTTTAAAAGGAAAACGGATGCGTGTGTGCGAGAATCTATAAAAAGGCAAGGATTGTTACCATTTCCATCGACATTGGTTCGGAGGAAAAGGCGATGAAGCTTCTGGAGCAGATCGCCAGCGAGAAGTAAAATAGTAAGGTATGCCTGCAAGCATTGATAGAAAATAGAAAATTTTACATTTTTACAAATAATTATCTGCACCAAATCTCCGGGTTTCATTCGTTACTTATAGTAAACAAATTAAATATAAAGCGGTTAATTACAACAAAATGATACAGGAGGGATTGGTGCGTATGGAATGGAAAAGGGTTTTAAAGATTGCGGCAGTCTGCGTTGCTTTTTTTGCAGTCTGCCTGTATGTGCATGAGGCATATGCGGTTTCTGTTTATTATCAGAAAATGGATGCGTATATGGGAAAAGAAGCGTTGAAGGAGCAGGAAATGTACCCGGATTATGAGGATTTTTCGTGGGGCAAGATAAAACAGGTCACGGGCTGTGGTGCAATTGACTCGATGCTAAGACCATATGAATTTTCTAAGAAGGAGTTGTTTGAGCAGAAAAATGAAAGAATCATTTACGGTAAAGTGAATAAGGTTCATCAGATTGTGTGTGAGGCGGGAAATGTGACGATGCCGCCCGGGATTCAGTTAAGTGAGAATTTAGAGGGGCTGAGAGAAGAACTGGCTGAAAAGCCGGTTCCCGGGAAAAAACGAAAATATAGCGCATATTTAGCAGAAATCCGGGTGTTTAAAAGTATTTCCGGCGGGTTAGAGGATGGCAGGAAATACTGGGTGTTCGTGGGGACGAAGCTGACTGCGGATTCTTTAAAAAAGGAAGATACGGGAATTTTTGTTATCTTTCACAATCCTACTTTTGTATTCTTAAAGGACAGTGTGGAGCTGATTCCAACCGTGGGGAATATTACGGGATTTGGAGTTTGTAAGCTTTCGTATCTATTAGACAGAGAGGCAGAGGGGTTGAAGGAATTAAAAACAAAGGCAGATGTGATCCGGTACTGGGAGGAGCACGGGCTTCTTCGCGAGGCGGGAGATGGCAGGGATCAGGAGATCAAATTAGAGGGGCAGCGGATTTTTCCGGCGGAATGTACCTATGAGGAAGAGGTTTTTGAAGAGGGGAAGGTTTTCCGCAAGGATGTCCGGGAGTATCTAAGTCAGGCAGATACCATATTTGATGGGGAAATCCGGGATATCAAATATTATTTTACAAGATTCGGAGCTCCGGAAACGGAATATACGGTTTATGTCAATGAATCCTACGCCGGGAGAGCGAAAAAAGGGCAGACCGTAAAGGTTCGGATGGACGGGGGCTTTGCGTATTATAAGGATTTTAATAATTATTTTAGAAAGGAAGCAGAACAGTTAAGGAAAGAGGGTGTGTTGGGGGACGATCTGGTAGAGGTGGATTATCAAAATGAGAAAAACAGTGCATTGGGATACAGCAAGGTCGGAGAGCGGACGGTTTTTGTCGTAGAGGAGCTCTTTGGATTTGATTACCAAATGCCGGATGGAGCCATTGCAAAAATAAGATTTGATAACGAAAAAAAGGTTTTTGTGGTAAGAACAAGCATAAAAAATCCGGAGAAAGTGATTCTATATACAGAGAAGCAGTGGAAAAAGCAGTTAAAAGAAATTTTGAGAATGCAGATTGACAATCCTTAAAAATATGTTTTGAATTTTATTCAAAACAATTTTATTCAAATGAATTTGAATCAAAACAATTTGAATAAAATGAATTATAAGGTGGTGTTACCATGTTTATTGGGAGAGAAAGAGAGTTTGCGACTTTGGAAGAAAATTATCAAAAATCCGGGTTTTCTTGGAGGATTTACGGACTGGTTTAAGCAGACAGACGAAAATGTGGAGCTGTTTACACTAGAGGAGATGTACCGGTGAATGAGGTGGCAGTGGTTTTTTGACAAAAATCAAGAATTATGTTATGATTTATCCAGTAGATGATTCTACTTATGGAGATTATATCTCTGTAAAAAGTGGTGAGTCCTACCATTAAGTGGAAACGATAAGAGCAGTGAGTCCTACTGTGAGTGGAAACGATA
>CADBMH010000121.1 GCA_902795705.1 uncultured Lachnospiraceae bacterium
TACATTCCATTAATTCATTAAAATACAGTTTTGCTGCATGTGCCTCCCTATTCGAAACATCTCCAACATCAACTTCTTTTTCCATTTGTAGAATTTGTCCAATCACTTCTCTCGACTTATTTAATTTATCTAAAACTTTTCTTTGGTTGGCAATTTTAGCAATAATAATACTTTTCCATAATTTCTCATAATTATTTTTTCCAAAATCAATTTGATATTTTATCATCTTACTAATTCTACTATGATTATCATAAGAAGAATAAAATCCAATCGGAAGATGTTCCTGATCACAGATAACCAATCCAATGTTATGCTGTGCCAGAGAACAAAGAACCCTAGTGCTCACAGTAATTTTCAAATTGTCTATCACAAGAATTGATATGTCATCCAAAGGAATCCATATATCTTTCTCATCCTTACAAATGATTAAATTGTTTAACTTCATTCTCACCGTTAATTCGTTCTCTAATAAAATCACTCGAAATCCCATAATTTCTCCTATATAGTACTTTTCTGTTGCTAAAAAGAAAAAGGACATCCGTCGATGTCCTTTTGTTTTCGGCATAAAGCCTTGTTTTAGTAGATTTGTAAGAATTGAGTTACTGTAAAAATCCACTAAATTTATAATATCACTTTTTTTAGTGTATGTCAACATCGAATGTAAATTTTTCCTGCGTACAAATATAATAATTTCCTAAAATATCTGTCCTGAGTTTAACTATATTTTTTGTTTTTGATAAACCCACTAAATGCCGCTTTTCAAAATTAGGTTTATCAATCGGTTTTGTTTCAATGTAGTTTTTTACATTAGGCATAGTTCTAGATAAAAACCGTTCCACAAATTCCTCTTCATTCTTCTCATATTTAATGATTTCATTCTTAAAAAACGATAACCTAAACTCAAAACCATTTTTATTTATATCTTCAAATTTCTGACCATCTTCTAATATTTTTTCCTTGATTAAAACTTGTTCATATGCCTTCTTATTAATCACATATTTCGCACTTTCAAATTTTAAATCCGAATATTTCAAACCAACAAATATATAAGAACCATCCTGAATATTTTGATATACATCCATTCGATATGGTTTTAGGCTTTCCAATATTACTTTTTTGCTGTTTTTTTCATGTCCATAGTGATGCGAAATATCAATACAACTTCCGACCTCGCCATCAAGATACTTTAAAAACCTAACCTTTGAACCATTATGATTTTTTGCATACTTTCTGAAATAGTCACCGGTATCTTTTTCATAATCAGAAAATGGTGTGCCAGAATCCCTATATTGTTTCAATATGTATACCAATCCCTCCCATGTTTTCTTATCCTTTTGAAACATCAGAAAATCTGTTTCTTTATTCTGCTCTATTTTCTTTCGAATATTTTTAATATGTTCCTTATTATATAAATCATATTTATTGATTTTCATGATTTTCCCATCATATTCTTTTGTTCCACGGATTGTCTCATTACACAGTCCTCTATTTGCTTTTGCATCCCTTTTGTGCCAAAATTTAACATTCTTTTCTGCCTTGATAATATTTTGTTTCATCTTCCACATATTCTTTTGATTTAAAAGGATTTCCTGGTAAGAATCTTCATTCATAATTAGATTCCACTTTTTTTCGTCTAAAATCTCACCTGTTTCAAAATCAATTACCTCCTCCTGTATCTTTTGATATGCCTCTAACCCCATTTGACTATAACACATCAACATAGCATCAACAGCATGGTGAGAATAAGATTCCTCTCTCTTTTTATCTAAATCCAACACTTTTCGCAACTGGTGAGTAAAACTCCCCCTAACCACTTTTATTTTAGTATTGGATTCTTTTGCTTTAAAGAATCCCTGCAATGTATTTAAAATAACACGTGACGCATATCTTGTATCGTTAATATTTCGATTAATAAACCCTTGTAAGACTTCCATTTTTGTAATATCTTCCATGAAAAGCAACTTATCCTTCTTTGCTCTCGAAACATTTAGCCCTCGCACATACGCACTAAAGGCTTCAAAATCCCATTCTCTGTTTTGAGCAGTTAAATACATATAAGGTGTTAAATTCCCCTTAATTTGATTCTCTGTATGATATACCAATACCTTATTGGATCTGCTGTCATCAAACGAAATAGACCTAGGTATAATGTGATCCACTTCAAACAATGTTGGGTTGTTAATAATATCTTCAACTTTAATCATTTTTCCAGAATACGGACATTTTCTCTCTTGCTCATTCCATAATTTTAGTTTAAGAGCTAATCCTTTATGATGATAAAAATCTTTATCTGTTATTTGAAGCCCATATTCTTTCTGTACCTTATCAACAATCTCCTTTAATTCTTTTTCATTACGTTTCTGCATATCAATAATGTTTTTCTTTTCCTCTTCCTCATTTTTATCCCTTGGCATTTCAATCACAATCTCGTCAGGATCGCCATATTTTTTTATCAATGCATTCAATATCTTTATTGTGACTCTTACTGACCGAACTACAACAGGATTATATATTTCCTTAATAACTGAATCCTGAGGTATATATTTTTTACCAATAAAATTTTCCTTTTTTTGTTTAAAAAATCCCATTTCTGTTAACAATTCCATTTGATTCTTTGGTGCTATATACAAATCAGGAATTAATTCATTCATTATCTTTAAAGAAAAGGAATGCCACTTATTAAAATAAGCCGGAGCCTTTTTTCTGATTTTAATGATTACATCAATTTTATCATCATCAAGAAAAAGGTTTTCTTTTTTTATAGCATTAATAATCGCCGCCTTCTCTGTATTCAATGTTAAAATTTCGCCTAATATATCTAACTGCTCTGTTGTTAAGCATACATCTATATCCCAACCATTTTCAGAAAAACCTTTCCTTAAAATATTATATTGATCAAACTTATGAAATATTTCTTTCCCATTTTTGTCTATCCTAGCACCTGTCATTATTTCGATATCTTCCCCTATTGCCTGCTTAATAATTTTTCTCATATTAACAGTTTTGGAAGTTTTAACCTGCTCAATAATATTACGCTTTTCTTTTTCTGATAACTTTCTTGAATTTACTGTAAGATTATTCAAATCGTTTAGAATGTTAAACTCCTGTGCAGTATAACTGGCGGCTGCTGCACGTTTTTCTTCCGGATAAACACTGCACTTCCCAATTAATTTTTCAAAAATATTTTCTTCAGTAATATATTTCCCCGTATCTATATCAATTTTGGTAGTATATCTTCCGTAATCCGTTCTCGACAACTCATTTCCAGGACCTACATAATATTCTCTTTTTCTTTGTAATATATTTATATATTCAGAGATAAAACCATTATTCAAAAATTCATGATATTCTGTTTGTGTCTGTAAAATCTTTTTCACTTCCTTCAGATAAGCTTCTGAAGTAAAAATATTAGATAAAATAACCTTTTCACCTTCTTCATCAACAATTATTTCTCCCCTATATGAACCATATTTATCAAATTTGCTTTTTTGTATTTCACAAGGAAACAAATCTTTTTCAAGTTCTTTTTGATTATATAATAATCCTTTTTCATAGTCATTTTTACCCAATGCTGAATCATCAATCGCATCATCTAAATATGAAATCCCTCTATGCAATAAAGCACTTTTTAGTACACTAAACAATTCCAATTCGCTTAACTCAAACTGTAAACCATGAATTCGAAGTTCCAAAACATTATTAAGTGATTTTTCAGGAACTATCAAGTGATATTTTTTCCATAACTTTTCAAAATCTTTTACCCTTGTTTTTCTACGTCTATGAAGTCGTCTTAATTGTCTTTTTTCCCGCCTCTCAAAATTTCCACTTGCATCTGCACAAGGAAAAATATTAGAAGCAGACTCCAAAATCGTATAATCGTCACCTACCACAGCCCAACCTACAGATGCAACACCAATATCTAAACCTATCCTGATTCCCATATTCTACCTCCCAAAAAAATAATTTTACTGTCAATTAATAATATTATAGCTATCTAATTTTACTCCGTCAATGCAAATTCATTCACTCATTTTGCAATTACTTTTTTCCTTTCCCATGTCATGAAGTAATCCCATAAGAAATGTACAATTTCCAAATCCTGCTCCACTTCCTGCCAAGACGCTTTTTGCTCATATACCCCCTGTCCCCCCAAGCTCTGCAATAATTTAATCAATTCTCCATAAGCTCTGCCTCAATCTCCTCTATCGTTGGCAGACTGCTCTTATATTCGTCCGGCATGAAATTATTGATGTCATATTCTGATATCCCCATAGGCTGTGTACTTGCTTCAAGCGCATACTCTGCCTTCACATTATCCTTTGACTTGCAGATGATAAGCCCTAATGTCGGAGAGTCTTTCTCACCTTTTAGCTGATGATTGACCGCTACCATATAAGTGCCAAGCTGCCCCATATCCCTTGCATCAAACTCTTTCACTTTTACTTCTACTACTACATAACAATGCAGTCTGATATTGTAAAAAAGCATATCCACAAAATTTTCTGTCTCCCCGATTTCCACTCTCACCTCTCTCCCCACAAAAGCAAATCCATTTCCAAGTTCCAACAGAAATTTTGTAATATTATCCATTAAAGCATCTTTTAATTCTTTTTCATCATACCTTTCACGGATTGTCAAAAAGTCAAAGTTATACGGATCTTTTGTCATTTCCTGCGCCAACTCTCCCTGCACTGCGGGTAATGTTAGATCAAAATTGGTTATAGCTTTCCCTTGTCGCTCATACAAATCCGTATCAAAAAAATTCAATAGAACTGCTCTAGACCAATTGTTTTCCAATGTTTTCTTGACATAAAAAAATGCCTTTTCCGTATCACCCTTACATTTATCGATAATGACTCTAAGATGTCCCCAAGGGATTGAAAAAACACTTAAATTTTTAAATTGCGCCACAGCTTGTGGCGTTATTTTATCATCCTGAGCTAATCTGCGAATAGAAATGACTTCCCCACGCATAATTCTTTTTTCTAAAATCCATATCTCTGCCAAGAGACCAATAAAAACGCAGCATTTCATCATTTACTTTTACCGCAGCCTTTAACTGCCCCTGACGAAATCGCTTTGAAATCTCAGTAATCCATTTTTTATAATCAGCATCTATGTTTACCAAACTACTCATACAATCTGTCCTCACTCAATTTCTGCAATAAATTATTTTATAGGATGCTCTCCCTTTCCCGCAACAATTCCATCTATTCCCTTATATATCTGCACTTCAGAGACACTAGACACTAGACTCAATACCCCACCTTTTTCGCCGCATACCTTGCCTGTGCACTGGTGAACCCATCATATTCCAACTGTCTAATCAAACTCTGCTTTGAAAATGAAGAAATTTTCAGATAACTTTTTGCCTTTAAGAGTGCCTGCTGATTCCAATTAGCGCCACAGTGCTTCACCCCGTACTTTGCCTCACTTTTCGAAAAGCCTTCATATTCAAGCTGGGCAATCAGTCCCTTCTCGGAAAAGGCGGATATCCGTAAATAGCTTTTCGCTTTCGCTGCAGCCTGTGTTTTTCCCATAGACACTGCCTGTGCACTCACATTCGAGCAGAGTATGCTTAGTAAAAGCACTGTCCCAAATACTACTGCCGCCATTAAAACCCTTTTTAACAAAACTTCTCTTTTTTTCTGCATTTCCATACCATTTCCTCCTTGTATAATATTTTTAGATACTTAATCATCTATTTACATTTTACCCCATCCTTACCCTGTCGCAACTGCAAATTTATCCCCTCATTCTGCAATTTTGACTATTTTCCCTTCCTGTAAATCAAAAGCCCGCCTTGAGGCAGTCGGCAGAGTCCCTGCTTGTTTCTCTCTGTCCTGACCTCCCTCTGACATCCTGCTTTCCCTATTCTACCAGATAAACTGTCCAAAAAAAGTGCCGACTCTTCGAAAGCCCGTTCGAATCATCGGCACACTTGTTATCGTCTATTCCCTTTTTTTAAGTTTTCTTTTACCCATAGATCCCCTTTAAACTCTCCACCAGATCCCTCATCCGCTCCACCACAGCTTCCGGAGCTATGATCTCCACATCCTCTCCGAGTGCCGCTATCCAGCCGAAAAACTGCAGACTGACCGCCACCTTAACACGCACTCTGAAATACCCCTCCCTGTCAGGACGGATCGGCACATCCTTTCCGAACCGGTCAATGATGACACCGGCAAGTCCGTTTTTCACCCGCAGCGTCACCTGCTCCTCATCCCCGTCAAACATCCCGAAGACCTTTGCCGTATGCTCTGCTACATTAAAGCTGCGAAACTGCTTCATGCCATCTCTCCGTTTTTCCGAAAGTTCGATATCCATCATTTTGTCTACACGGTAATGCCGCATCTGCCCCGCCCCTGCATCAAAGCCGATCATATAATAATTGTCATCATCCCAGCAGAGTGTCCATGGACTGACCTCATAGCTTTTTCCGCCATGTCTTAATATCTGTTCCTTTTTCTCATTCCATTGAAAATATTTAAACCGGATCTGAACATTTTTGGAGATTGCCGTATGGATCCGATCGACATTGTAGTAGATTTTTTCATTATCTGCCTTTAATCTGCCGGACACAAGCACCTGTCTTTGCAGCTCCTTTGCCTCTCCCCTGCCGGTAAGTCCCTCGATCTTCCGGATCAGTTCCCCGGACTTCTTTTCCGTAATGAACTTCGATGACTGCACGGAATCCACCAAAAGCTTAAGCTCCGCCAGCTCAAAGCCCCTGTTCACCAGCCGGTAATAATTCTGCTCTTTTTTCTCACATAGAATATCCAGTCCGAAATCCTGTAGTGCAGTAATATCCTTTGCAAGTGTTTTTCTCTCGACAACGCTTCCGTACTTTTCTAATTCCTCTATGATTTCTGTCGTTTTCAGCGCATGCTCCTCATCGGTCTCTTCCCACAGTATTTTCAGCAGATATAATATCCTCAGCCTGTTGTCTCCTGCCATGTTCCTTCCCTCCTCCCGGCCATTTTTCTGCCGTCCTGCACATATCTGCAAGTTCTTTTCTTCACTTACACCTGTTTTAGAAAAAATATCGCATAATACATGATAATTCTGTATCTTCAAAAAGCAGCATTTCATTTTTTATAAATCAAAAAAATCATGCTGCTTCTGTATAATCAATTATAAAATCCTATTTAATATACTCATAAATATTCTTAATGCTCTCCGTCACTAACTTCTTAAAGAGCGGCGCCGCCTTATCTGCTGTTTCCTGCACCTCTGCATGTGTCAGCGGATTTGGAGAAATACCGCTTGCGAGATTCGAAATGCATGAGATGCCGCAGATCTTCATTTTCATATGATTGGCGGCAATCGCCTCACATGCCGTACTCATACCGACCGCATCCGCTCCGAATGTACGGCACATTCTGATCTCTGCAGGCGATTCGTAGTTCGGTCCCGAAAGCTGAATATACACGCCCTCCTTTAACGGAATATCCGCAAGAATTGCCGTCTTTTTGATCACATCCCGCAAATCCTTATCATAGATCTCACTCATATCCGGGAATCTCACACCCAGCTCGTCAATATTTTCCCCGATCAGTGGCGAAGGCACAAAGCCTGAAATCTGATCCTTGATCAGCATAAAGTCCCCCGCATGAAATTCTCCGTTAATTCCACCCGAAGCATTTGTTAAAAACAGAACCTTCGCTCCCATAAGCTTCATCAGGCGAATTGGAAGAACTACATCCGAAATCGGATAGCCCTCATAGTAATGTACCCTTCCCTTCATACATACGATCGGCACCTCGTCCAGATATCCGAAAATATACTTTCCCTCATGTCCCGGAACCGTCGAAACCGGAAAACCCTCAATCTCATCATAGGATAACTCTGCCTCTACCCTGATCCCATTTGCAAAATCCCCCAGTCCGGAACCAAGCACCAATGCAATCTCCGGTGTAAAATCAATCTTTTCCTTAAAACAATCATAACATTTCATTAATTTCTCATATACTGAATTCATGTCCTTTCCCCCTGGTATAATATTGTTTACAGTAGCGACAAATGCAGCTTGCTGCATTTGCAAAAAGGTGGTCAGGTTGATTCAACATGTATATACCACCTTTTCTAAAAAAGGACATTCATACAAGAATTTTCTCCAGAATGCCCTTCTATTTACTAATGATTTTTTCCTTCTTCCAATCTTGTGCGCACAATCTTCCCAACACGCATCGCATCTGCATATGCTAACAGTCTGTCCATTTCCATGTTTTCTAACTTCATAAAATTTCTGACAATCTGATCCACTGTCTTTTTCCCGATATCCTCGCGAAAACGAATCGCATCACATACACTTCGTTCCAAACTGTACACGCGGATCACACCTTCTTTTAACTCCACCTCTTCCATATCCTCTCCAAAGGCAAGATCTGAAAAATAGTGACGCTTTGTAGGGAAATTCAAATGCATCTTCGAACGGTCTGTCTTTAAAGTTGCAATGGAAAGCACCTCCGGCTTTTCCTCTAAAAGTCCATGAAAATAACATGCACTGTCTGCACAGATCACGGCTCGTTTATTGATCAGACATGCCTCGATCATTTCAAAATTTTCCGGCTTCCCGTTCTTTTCATCAACAAACCAGTAATAGCCGTGTGAAACCTTTTCTAAAACTCCCTTTTCTAACAGCTCCTTGATCTGAACTGTCGTCACCTTGGACTCGCGAAGCTGTGATGCACTCCTATAGCGGTTTCCGTTTTGAAATAATTCCGTAACCTTCTCGTATGTATCCAATAACATATATATCCTCCTCTTATCGCAAAGTATCCCTCTATTTTTCTGCACATAATCAAGTTGCAAAATACTTTTGAAAAAGCAATTACAGCAACCCGCTGAATAAAATTACGAAGTGATTTTATTTTAACACATGTTGTCTTTTTATGCAAACTGCTCACTGTTTTCGTTGCCTGCTGCAGCACCTGAAGCGGTACCGGTGTAGAGCTCATAATATTTCCCCTGTTTTGCCAGAAGCTCCTCATGACTGCCGCGTTCGATAATCCTTCCGTTTTCCATAACCATGATACATGCACTGTCCTTTACCGTAGACAGGCGATGCGCGATCACAAAGGTCGTTCTGCCGCTCATCAGGCGATCCATACCCTGCTGTACCAGCTTCTCTGTTCTTGTATCAATAGAGCTCGTTGCCTCATCCAAAATCAATGCCGGTGAATCCGCAATCGCCGCTCTTGCTATGGCAAGAAGCTGTCTCTGTCCCTGACTGAGACTCGCCCCGTCACCGGTGATCATCGTCTCATATCCGTCGGAAAGTCTTCGTATAAAGCTGTCAGCATTCGCAAGCTTCGCAGCCGCCACAACCTCCTCATGTGTCGCATCTAACTTTCCGTATCGGATATTGTCTTCTACGGTTCCTGTAAACAAATGGGTATCCTGTAAAACAATTCCCAGTGATCTTCTCAGATCCTTCTTTTTTATCTTATTTACATTGATCTCATCATAACGGATCTTTCCGTCCTGAATATCATAAAAACGATTGATCAGATTTGTGATCGTTGTCTTTCCGGCGCCGGTCGCTCCGACAAAGGCAATCTTCTGTCCTGCCTTCGCATAGAGCTCTACATCATGCAATACCATTTTCTCATCCGTATACCCGAAGTCCACATGGTCAAGCACCACATTTCCCTCTAATCTCCGGTAGGTTGTCGTTCCGTCCGCCTGATGAAAATGCTTCCAAGCCCAGATTCCCGTTCTTTCCTCACACTCCGTCAGACTGCCGTCCGCATTCTCCTTTGCATTCACAAGCTCCACATAGCCCTCATCGCTCTCCGGTTCTTCATCCAAAAGCTTAAAAATTCTTTCCGCACCCGCCAGTGCCATGACTACAGAATTAAACTGCTGGCTGATCTGACTGATCGGCATATTGATCGATTTATTAAAAGTCAGAAACGATACTAATTTTCCAATCGTAAAGCCCATGAAATTATTTAATGCCATAATTCCACCGACGATTGCGCAGACAACATAGCTTAGATTCCCAAGCTGACCGTTGATCGGTCCCATGATATTTGCATATTTATTTGCCTGATAAGCACTCTCGAACAGCTTTTCATTCTTCTCGTCAAATCCCTCGATACTGCTTTGTTCATGACAGAAAACCTTGACCACCTTCTGACCGCCTATCATCTCCTCAATATATCCGTTTAAAGCACCGATATCCTTCTGCTGTGCCACAAAATAAGAACCGCTGAGCCCTATGACCTTTTTTCCGGCAAACAGCATAACGATGATCATCACCATGGAAACCAATGTCATCGGAATACTGAGCATGATCATACTGAAAAGAACACTGACAACCGTGATCAGACTGTTGATAAACTGCGGAATGCTCATGCTGATCATCTGTCTTAAGGTATCAATATCATTCGTGTAAACAGACATAATATCCCCGTGGGCATGCGTATCAAAATATTTGATCGGCAGGCTTTCCATCCGTTTAAATAAATCCTTCCTCAGCCTTAACATCGTTCCCTGTGTCACATTGACCATGATCCTCGACTGCACATAGGAAGCGAGTACTCCGATTCCATAAAAAACCGCCACTCTGGAAATCGCTCCGGCTAACGGTCCGAAATCAAAATTTCCCGCCTTCCTCATCGGCTCGATATAATCATCGATCAGAGTCTGTGTAAAAAGTGTTCCCCGTACATTGGCAAGCACGGAAAGAAAGATACAGACCAAAACGATCACACAATGCGGTGCATAATTCTGAAATACATATTTCATGACTCTGCCAAATAACTTTCCCGGATTCTCAATCTTCGGGCGCGGTCCTCTCATTCCTCTTGGTCCCGGCATCTTAGTCCTCCTTCCCCGGCGCATCAAAATCGCCGCTTCCGCTCATCTGGGATTCATATACATCACGGTAGATTTCATTCGTCTTTAACAGGTCCTCATGTGCAGCAAAGCCGTTCACCACGCCATCTTCCATGACAATGATCCTGTCACAGTTCTGTATACTCGAAATCCTCTGTGCAATGATAAACTTCGTCGTATCCGGTATCTCCGCCAGAAAAGCTTTTCGGATTTTTGCATCCGTCGCTGTATCCACTGCACTCGTAGAATCATCTAAAATCAAAATTTTCGGTTTTTTGAGAAGTGCCCTTGCGATACAGAGTCTCTGCTTCTGACCGCCGGAAACATTTGTGCCGCCCTGCTCAATATGCGTCTCATATCCCGCAGGCATCTTCTGTATAAACTCATCGGCACAGGCAAGCTCACAGGCACGCTTACACTCCTCCTCCGTCGCATCCGGATTTCCCCACCTGAGGTTTTCCAGTATCGTCCCGCTGAAAAGCACATTATTCTGCAGCACTACTGCTACCTCTGTACGAAGCACCTCCAGATCATACTCCCTGACATCTATGCCGCCGACCTTCACAGAACCGTTTGCAACATCATACAAGCGGCTGATCAGATTGACGAGACTGGACTTCGCGCTTCCCGTTCCTCCTATGACACCGATGCTCTCTCCGGAACGGATCTTTAAATCAATATCCTTCAGCACAAAATCCTCCGCATTTTGATAATAGCCGAAATTCACATGTTCAAATGCCACCGAACCATCCGGAACCTCCATCACAGGATTTTCCGGATTCGTAATATCTGCCTTCTCATTTAAGACCTCCGCAATACGCTCTCCGCTTGCGATACTTAATGTCACCATGACAAAAACCATCGAGAGCATCATTAAACTCATCAAAATATTCATACAATATGCTAAAAGTGTACTGAGCTCACCGGTCTCCAGATCCCCTGCAACGATCATGTTGGCACCGAGCCAGCTTATTACAAGAATACATGTATATACCGTAAACTGCATGATCGGCATATTTAAGATAACCAAGCTCTCTGCCTTAACAAACATTTTATAAATTGCTTCGCTTGCCTTTGAAAATTTCTGCTCCTCATAATCCTCTCTTGCATATGCCTTTACCACACGGATTGCCGATACATTCTCTTGAACACTTTCATTTAATTTATCATACCGCTTGAAAACCTGACTGAAATATTTCATTGTCACACGAATCAGGAAAAATAAAATAATCCCCAAAAGCACTACCGCCACCAGATAAATGCTTGCAATTCTTGCATTGACATAAAATGCCATGATCATTGCCATAATAAGACTCGCCGGTGCGCGCATACACATACGCAGGATCATCTGGTAGGCATTCTGAATATTCGTCACATCGGTCGTCAGTCTCGTCACCAGACCGGATGTACTGAATTTATCAATATTTGAAAAACTGAAGGTCTGGATATTGTCATACATCGCCTTACGAAGATTTTTCGCAAAACCGGTAGACGCTTTCGAACCGTAAACTGCTCCCAGAACACCAAAAAGAAGACCAAGCCCCGCAGCCAGAACCATAACGCCCCCGACGATCAGGATATGGCGCATGTCTCCCTTTTCTACACCATCATCAATGATACTTCCCATCAGAAGCGGAATGAACATCTCTAAAAGAACCTCTCCGATCATCCATACCGGTGTCAATATCGAATCTTTCTTATACTTGCCAAGATGTGATAATAATGTACCAACCATAAGCTTCCTCCATTCATTATACTGACTCTTCAAAAGAGAGTTTTTTTTCCTTAAAAAGACATTTTACTGCCGTATCCCAGGCATATTCATTTTCCTTATCCATTGTAAACTCACGGTAGGCACAGCCCGTGACCACAAAAAGCTCCTGATCCGAAAATCGAAAATGAATCAAATAATCCCCTGTTTCAGAAATATGCTCCATCCCCGTTCTGATCTTTACAAAATCACCATCTGCAATCAGAGAAATCCTGAAAGATGACGGCGTTTTCTTCCCTTCTATGTAGGAACAGACCATCGGCTTGATCTCTTTCCAAAAAATATGCTTCGTAGAAAATTTCTCCTTTTCTTCTCCTTCATACCAGGAAAGATTTCTCTGTCCCGAAAGAATAAGCTTCGTAAACGTTGTAACCTGCGCTTCATCTACAAAAAAATCATCAAAAACATTCCCGATCAAAAGCGCTGCCATTGTCTCTTTTATATCAATTATTTTTAATGATAACATAAATTCCTTCTTTCTGTATATACTATCTATCACGACAGTGTGTCCGGATTGTAAATGAATTCACTTCTTCAGCCAATCCGGAGGAAACGCTCTGTCTTTACTATATATAACCCGTAAACGCCGAATCGGCAAAGAAAAAGCAGTGTGAAAATTTATTCGCAAAAGAAATACAGGCAAATAGCCAAGCATTCAAGACTTTCTGTGGTGAATGAATTTTCACACATATGCTTTAAGTAATGGAGGATTTTTATGAAAAAAGACGCAAAAACCTTTAAAAAGGTTGCCAAAAACTGTTCCCGGTTCAGTGCCGCAGATCAGCCAAGCTATGCTTCAGAAGACACTTTTAGTGCCACAAACAGCACAGCCTCACATTCCTCTGCAAAGAACAGTTCTTCCGGAAATGTCTCCTGCAAAAACTGTTCTCATTATGATCCGAAAAAAGTATGTTCCCTGGATCTATATCAGGAAATTGTAGAAAATCACAATTTCTAGCGGGCAAACCTTTTATGGCACAACCATCTTTTACTTTTGAAAAGAAAGTGGCTGCAAACTTGCAGCCTACATATTCTTTCCGATCCCTTATACACTAATCCTCTACAAATATCACCATACTTCTCGGAGCTACAACCGTTTTCCGTATTAATTTCTTTTGTATGGCTTTTTTCCGCCTTGCCGTTTTTTTCTTCTGTTTCTTTTCTTCATATAATTGGGATTCATCAAAGGTATTATCATATGTATCCAAAATCAATTTCCATGTATGTCCATCCGGCAGATCCGGCAGGTCAAACGATTTTGTCTCCCAGTACATATTATATAAAATATAAACACTTCGTCCCTTTCCACGGTTCACATATCCACCATAATATAACATTCCAAGCATTCTGCTGTAATTGGAAAAATCTGCTTTCCATGCCTCTGTACCATGTACAGACAAATCCGGCAGACCACAGGATAGATAATCGATCATCCTAAGAGGTTCGTCCTGATGCAAAACCTTAAAGCACTTCCTTAGCCTGATCAGCTTTTTCGTGTATTCATGTAACATCTTCGACATCGTTGTCTCATTCCAGATCACCCATGTTGTGGAATTATCCTGACAATATGCATTATTATTTCCAAGCTGTGTATTTCCAAGCTCATCGCCTGCTAAAAGCATCGGCGCTCCCTGACTGGTTAAAAGCATCAAAAGAGCATTGCGCATCTGTGACATTCTGCGGTCTAAAATTGCCTTTTTCCTGGTCTTGCCCTCTACACCGCAGTTCCAACTGTAATTAAACTCCGTACCGTCCTGATTTTTCTCCCCATTTGCCTCGTTATGCTTAATATCATAAGAGACCAGATCCATTAAAGTAAAGCCGTTTACATTCGTAATATAGTTAATATAGGACTGTTCCTTTGAATTTCTTGAAAAATAGCGCACCATTTTTTCAACCATGCCTTCATCACTCTTCAGGAATTTTCTGGCATCATTCATAAATCCTTCATTATATTCTGCCAATGCATTTTTCTGGTTTGGAAGCATCGCCTGATGGATTGCCTGCATATCCCAGTAATTTCCTAAAATCTTTACCCCCGACAGTACCGGATCCGATGCCAGATTCAGGGAAGGCATTACATCAAGGTTTACCCGGAACCCATCAATATGATAATTGATCACCCATTTTCTCAAACAGTCCGTCATCAAAAACAGATTCGTCCCCGGCGAAAAGTAGATATCCAAAAGCACTTCGATTCCTGCATCGTGAAAGCTTTTCACCATCCGTTTAAATTCTACGCTGGCACCATCCTTTGTCGCCGCATAGGATGCTTTCGGTGCAAAATAATAGGTTTCCGGCGTACCATAGCCCCAATAATTGATTTTTTCGGAAGGCTCCTCTCCCGGATACGGCTCTACGGAAAGAATCTCATTAAATTCATAAACCGGCAAAAGAAGCACTCCGTTAATCCCCAGATCCTGCAGATACGGAATCTTTTCCCGAAGCCCTTCAAAGGTTCCCTTGTGCTTCACCTTTGAGCTCCTGTGCTTTGTATATCCGCGTACATGTAGCTGATATAAGATTAATTCTGAATACGGAATACGAAGCGGAGCATCATCGTCCCACTCAAATCCATGTACCTCGATGGAACCACGCTCCGTCACCTCCGGGCTTCGCTTCCCCCATATATTTCTTCCTGTCACTCCATCCGCATATGCATCAATAAACTCTTTTCCATCTACTTCATACATATATTCATAATCATTCGAAAGAATTTCCGCAATCGAACGATTGTCTTTCAGGTTCTTTTTCTTGGAAACCGTTACAAAATAGGCACTTCCGATCTTATATTTATCCGTCAGCTCCAATACGCTTTCCGGAGTTTTCTGTCCTTTTCGATAAAATTTTAAAGAACACTTTCTATGATCCGGCAGATAGACAGCAAACTGCACCCCTTTAGGCACCTGCATCACGCCAAATGACAAAGCACTACCCATATGATATTCAAATGGACACTTTTCTTTCGTCATATTATTACCTCTCTATTCCATAAAGGATTTTCAGATATCTATATTATCACAAAACTACCACCCAAAACGAATATCTTTTTTCTTTATTCCGACACGATATCAGTTCTATTCTACTACATTTCCTACCCCAGTGTCAAAATATTTCTTGCAAAATGGCAAGATTTCTGTAAAATAGACTATATGTTATACTCATTAACACTATTAGGAGGTAATTATGATTCAAGCAAGCAATGTAACATTACGACTTGGCAAAAAAGCCCTGTTTGAGGATGTAAATATCAAATTCACGGAAGGAAACTGCTATGGTCTGATCGGAGCAAACGGAGCCGGCAAATCTACCTTTCTGAAAATACTGACCGGTGAACTGGAGCCTACAAAGGGAGAGATCATCATCACCCCCGGACAACGTCTTTCCTTCTTAAAACAGGATCATTTTCAATACGACGAATATACGGTGTTAGATACCGTTATCATGGGAAATGAACATCTCTATCAGATTATGAAGGAAAAGGAGGCAATCTATGCGAAAGAGGATTTTTCTGAGGAAGACGGCATCAGAGCCAGTGAATTAGAAGGAGAATTTGCCGAATTAAACGGTTGGGAAGCAGAATCTGATGCTGCCACCCTTTTAAACGGACTGGATATCCAGACAGAATCCCATTCAAAGAAAATGGGGGAACTGCCGGATTCCGATAAGGTCAAGGTACTTCTTGCCCAGGCTCTTTTTGGAAATCCGGATATCTTACTCCTCGATGAGCCGACGAACCACTTAGACTTAAATGCAATCCGTTGGTTGGAAGACTTTCTGATCGAATTTGACAATACTGTGATCGTCGTATCCCATGACCGCTATTTTTTAAATAAAGTCTGCACTCACATTGCAGATATTGATTATGCGAAAATCCAGCTCTATACCGGAAATTACGACTTTTGGTATGAATCCAGCCAGTTAATGATCAAACAGATGAAAGAAGCGAACAAAAAGAAAGAGGAAAAAATCAAAGAATTAAAAGAGTTTATCCAGCGCTTCAGTGCCAATGCTTCGAAATCAAAACAGGCAACCTCCAGAAAGAAAGCCCTGGAAAAAATCGAACTGGATGACATGCGTCCATCCAGCCGTAAATATCCGTATATTGATTTCCGTCCGGAAAGAGAAATCGGAAACGAAGTTCTTACTGTCGAACATCTTTCCAAAACCGTAGACGGAGTTAAGGTACTGGACGATATTTCCTTTATCCTGAACAGAGAGGATAAGGTGGCATTCGTCGGAAACAATACGATTGCAAACACCACCCTGTTCCAGATTCTCGCAGGTGAGATAGAGCCGGATGAAGGAAGCTACAAGTGGGGTGTTACAACCAGCCAGTCCTATTTTCCAAAGGATAACACTGAACTTTTTTCCGGTAATGAAACCATCGTTGATTTCTTAATGCCGTTTTCTCCGGAAAAAGATCCAACCTATGTACGCGGTTTTCTGGGCAGAATGCTTTTTCCGGGCGAAGACGGAATCAAAAAGGTCAATGTCCTTTCCGGTGGGGAGCGTGTGCGGGTCATGCTGTCAAAAATGATGATCTTAGCCTCAAATGTCCTCATCATTGATGAACCAACTGCACATCTGGATATGGAATCCATTACCGCATTAAACAACGGACTCATTAAATTCCCGGGCGTGGTTCTCTTTACCTCGCAGGACCATCAGTTTATCCAGACAATTGCCAACCGCATTATGGAAATCACACCGGGTGGTCTGATCGATAAGATTTCAACCTATGATGAATATTTAGATAATGATGAAATGGCAAGAAAACGCCAAATCCTGTCTGTCCAGACAGAAACAGATGATTAAGAAACAGAATAAAACAATCAGGAAACGCATGTATTTCATGCGTTTCCTATAAAAACTTACTCCGCATAATAAGAACCGGCTTCTATCAGGCGTTTCTCAAAATCTTCCTTAGTAAGAGGCTTATCAAATAAAAATCCCTGCACAACCGGACACTGTATGCTTTTTAAAAATTCTGCCTGTTTTTCCGTCTCCACACCCTCTGCCAAAGCCTCTTTATGTAATTCCCTGATCATATTGACCACATTTTTTATAATAATCCGGTCAGTCTGATCATCATTTTCCAAATTATCCATAAATGTCTTATCCAGCTTGATGACATCGACATCCAAATCCTTTAACAGTCCCAAAGAGGAATAACCGGAACCAAAATCATCAATTGCCGTCGCCACATCAAATTCCTTTAAATGTTCCACTACCTCAACCAATCTGTCAAAATCCTCATAGCTTGATGTCTCCGTAAGCTCAATCTCCAAATACTTTCCGTCCACATCATATGCCTGCATGATCGTAATGAGTCCCTCGATAAAATTCGGATTCAACAGATGCAGTCTTGAAAAGTTGACAGAAACACGAACCGGCTCAATGCCCTGTGCAAGCCATTCGGTAATATCCTCACATACCTTTGAAAACATATAGAAATCCAATTCACAGACAGAACCATCTTTCTCAAGAACCGGAATAAACTCATTCGGCGGAATTACTCTTCCGTCGCGAACCCATCTTACTAATGCTTCTGCACCATGAAGCGTTTTATCCTCCAGAACAACCTTCGGCTGGTAATATACAACAAACTCCTCATTTTTCATTGCTAACGGAAACGCATTGGCAACCTCTTTTTCATGCAACGCATTCTCCAACATCCGCTTTTCAAACCAGACATAGCTCTGCTTCTGGGATTGTCTTGCCACATTCAATGCAGCATTGGCAAAATCCAACACCTGTCCCATCGGCTCCCCGGGCTGGATATCATGTAAGCCCATACGAGCCCCGATTTCGAACTTCTTCGTCTCTTCTCCTACCGATACGGAAATTGTAATATCCGATAGGAAATCCAACAGATCAATCACACGCTCCCTTTTTACCAGAATCACAAAATTATCACCGCCCGGTCTTGCAAAAATTTCCTCATTTGTTAAAAATCCTGCTACCGTAAAATGATATTTTCTAAGAATCTCATCCCCTTTTCTGGATCCGACACTCTGATTAATAAATTTAAAATTACGAAGATTCATAAAAATTCCCACATAATCCGCAAGCTTCCCTTTTGCAAAAAGCTCTCCTGCGAATTTATGCAATCCGATCAGATTATATGCTGCAGTGATATTATCGGTCAAAGCAGCTCTTTCCACCAGGCTGAGCAGACGGCTTCTTCCGACAAGGGTAAAACATACATCTAATAAAAACCGGATCTGCTTCTCTTCCTCCTCATCCCAACGGTATCCCTCTAAAGGATAGGCATACATCCTGGCCTTTCCGCCCTCCCTTGTCATACGCTCATAAGAACAGATCTGATCCGGATTGCTCGAATACTCCGGATGCTGAAAGGAGAAATTGTCATGATAGCCACCCGGCGAACTAAGAGACGGCGTTACATCCAGCGAAATTTCAACTTTTCCTAAATGAATTTCATCCGCAACACAAGAAAGCCCTTTTTTAAAAAGCTCATTAATCTGCTGATATGAATTTCTGTCATCAGTCAATAGCCGATACATTTTCTCAAAGTTTTCACTTACCATCCTGATAGCAATCATTCCTTTCCCGGACAAAGAATCTGTATATAACAAAAAATCGCAGATAAAATCTACGATTTAACTGGGCTACCAGGATTCGAACCTGGAAATGCCGGAGTCAGAGTCCGGTGCCTTACCATTTGGCGATAGCCCA